>CAZFKD010000361.1:2320-5045 GCA_964519695.1 uncultured Spirochaetaceae bacterium | reverse complement strand
TCGAGGCCGGCACGGACGACGGGTTCGTCGCCGACGAGCAGGCGAGGCCGGCCGATCCGAGAACGACCAGGCCGAGCAGGAAGGAAAGGCGCACACGCGACATCGGGATCTCCTTGGAGCGGTGGAATCCGAAGTCGCGCGATTGTGGCAGATCAGTAGCCGAGATTCGATGCCAGCCAGCGCTCCGCCTCTTCGGCGGAGAGGCCCATGCGCGCCGCGTAGTCCTCGATCTGGTCGCGACCGAGGCGACCGACCGTGAAATAGCGCGCGTCGGGATGGGCGAAGTAGAGGCCGGAGACGCTCGAGGCGGGCATCATCGCGCAGGTCTCGGTCAGCTCGATCCCGGCCTCGTCGGCGCCGAGCAGCGAAAAGAGGCGCCGCTTCGGGAGATGATCCGGACAAGCCGGATAACCGAATGCGGGGCGGATCCCGCGGTAGCGCTCGGCGATCAGTTCCTCGTTCGAGAGGGATTCCGACGCGCCGTAGCCCCATTCCCGGCGCACCCGGGCATGCAGGTACTCGGCGAAGGCCTCGGCGAGGCGGTCGGCGAGGGCCTTCATCAGGATCGAGCGGTAGTCGTCATTATCCTTCTGGAAGCGCTGAGCGATCGACTCGGTCTCCCGGCCGCTCGTGACCGCGAAGGCGCCGAGATGATCCGCGACCTGCGATCCGACCGGCGCGACGAAGTCCGAGAGGGCGCGATTTGGCTTGCCCTCGGCCTGGATCGCCTGCTGGCGCAGCATCGGGAAGCGAGCGATCTCGTTCGTGAGGTCCTCGGCCCCGTAGAGCACGATGTCGTCGCCGTCGCTCTTCGCGGGCCAGAAGCCGTAGACCGCCCGCGGCGTCAGCCAGCGCTTCGCGATCACCTCGTCGAGCAGCTGGCGTCCCGCGTCGTAGAGGTCCCGGGCGGCGGCGCCGACCTTCGGATCGTCGAGGATCTTTGGGAACTTGCCGGCGAGGTCCCAGGCCGAGAAGAAGAAGGTCCAGTCGATGTAGGGGACGAGATCCTCGACGGAGACGTCGTCGACCAGCCGGCGGCCCAGGAAGGCGGGGCTCGGGGAGGTCGCCGCATCGAAGGCGAGCCGGGCCGCGTTCGCTCGCGCCGCGGCGAGCGGGAGAAGCGGCTTCTCCTGCCGTCCGGCATGCAGCGCGCGGAGCTTCTCCTGCTCGTCCCGGATGCCGGCGATGAAGGGCCCGCGCCGCTCCGCCGAGAGCAGATCCGAGACGACGTTCACCGCGCGCGACGCATCGAGCACGTGGACGACGGCCTGCGTGTAGTTCGGCGCGATCTTGACCGCCGTATGCTGCCGGCTCGTCGTCGCGCCGCCGATCAGGAGCGGGAGCTGCATTCCGCGCCGCTCCATCTCTTTCGCGACCGTGGCCATCTCGTCGAGGGAGGGCGTGATCAGGCCCGAGAGGCCGATCAGGTCCGCCTTCTCCGCGACCGCCGCATCGAGGATCTTCGCCGTCGGAACCATGACGCCGAGATCGACGACGTCGTAGTTGTTGCAGCCGAGCACGACGCCGACGATGTTCTTGCCGATGTCGTGGACGTCGCCCTTGACCGTCGCCATCACGACCTTGCCGCGCGTCTGCCCCTCGACCTTCTCGGCGGCGAGATAGGGCTCGAGATAGGCGACCGCCTTCTTCATCGAGCGCGCGCTCTTCACGACCTGGGGCAGGAACATCTTGCCGGCGCCGAACAGGTCGCCGACGACGCGCATGCCGTCCATCAGCGGACCTTCGATGACGTCGATCGGGCGGCCGAGCTTCTGGCGCGCCTCCTCGGTATCGGCGTCGATGAAATCGATGATGCCGTGGACGAGGGCGTGCTTGATCCGCTCCTCGACGGGGGCGTCGCGCCAGGCGAGGTCGACGACGCGCTCCTTGCCGGCGCCCTTCACGCGCTCGGCGAACTCGACCATCCGCTCGGTCGCATCGGGACGGCGGTTGAAGAGGATGTCCTCGACCCGTTCGAGCAGGTCTTTCGGAATGTCCTCGTAGAGCTCGAGCTGGCCGGCGTTGACGATGCCCATGTCCATGCCGGCGCGGGTCGCGTGGTAGAGGAACGCGGAGTGGATCGCCTCGCGCACGCGGTCGTTGCCGCGGAACGAGAAGGAGAGGTTCGAGACGCCGCCAGAGATGTGGACGCCGGGACAGCGCTGGCGGATCCGCGTCGTCGCCTCGATGAAGTTCTTCGCGTAGTCGGCGTGCTCCTCGATGCCCGTCGCGATCGCGAGGATGTTCGGGTCGAAGATGATGTCCTCGGGCGGGAAGCCGGCCTGCTCGACCAGCAACTTGTAGGCGCGCTCGCAGATCTGGACCTTGCGCTCGGTCGTATCGGCCTGGCCCTGCTCGTCGAAGGCCATGACGACCACGCCCGCGCCGAAGCGCCGAACGATCTTCGCCTTGGCGAGGAAATCCGCTTCGCCCTCCTTCAGCGAGATCGAGTTGACGACGGCCTTGCCCTGGACGCAGCGCAGCCCCGCCTCGATCACGCTCCACTTCGAGCTGTCGATCATGATCGGGATGCGCGCGACCTCGGGCTCGCTCGCGATCAGGTTCAGGAAGCGGGTCATCGCCGCTTCGCTGTCGAGCATGCCCTCGTCCATGTTGACGTCGAGCAGGTTGGCGCCGCCGCGGACCTGGTCGAGGGCGACCTCGAGGGCCTTGTCGTACTGGTCCGCTTCGATGAGCTTTCGGAAGCGCGCCGAGCCGGTCACGT
>CAZFKD010000361.1:0-2310 GCA_964519695.1 uncultured Spirochaetaceae bacterium | reverse complement strand
CGCGCACCTGCTCCAGCGCCACGTCCAGCGCCGCGTCGTAGTCCCCCGACTTGATCAGGCGCCGGAACTTGGCCGAGCCCGTCACGTTGGTGCGCTCGCCGATCATCTGGAAGATCGAGTCGCTGCGGATCGGGAGCGTCTCGAGGCCGGAGAAGAAGGTCGTGCGCGCGCGGGCGTCGGCGTCGGGGGTCGGAAGCGGCCGCGGAGGGACGCTGGCGACGGACTCGGCGATCGCCCGGATGTGGGCCGGGGTCGTGCCGCAGCAGCCGCCGACGATGTTGACGAGGCCGCTCGTCGCGAACTCGCCGACGAGGCGGCCGGTCGTCTCGGGCGCTTCGTCGTATTCGCCGAAGGCATTGGGCAGGCCGGCGTTCGGGTAGCTCGAGATGCGGCAGGTCGCGATGCGGGCGAGCTCGGCGACGTGGGGGCGCATCTCGACGGCGCCGAGCGAGCAGTTGACGCCGACGGACAGCGGATTCACGTGGGCGACGGAGCGCCAGAAGGCGTCGATCGTCTGGCCCGAGAGGGTGCGCGCGGAGGCGTCGGTGATCGCGACGGAGATCATGATCGGCAGCCGCAGGCCGCGCGCCTCGAAGACCTCGTCGATCGCGACGAGGGCGGCCTTCGCGTTCAGCGTGTCGAAGATGGTCTCGACGAGCAGGAGGTCGACGTCGCCGTCGAGCAGGGCTTCGACCTGTTCGTGATAGGCGGCCCGCAGCGTATCGAAGTCGATGCTGCGCGCGGCCGGATCGTTGACGTCGGGCGAGATCGAGAGCGTCTTCGGCGTCGGGCCGAGGGCGCCGGCGACGAAGCGCGGCTTCGCCGGATTCTTCGCGGTGAAGGCGTCGGCGGATTCGCGCGCGATCCGGGCCGAGGCGAGGTTCAGCTCGCGCACCGTCGACTCGAGGCCGTAGTCGGCCTGGGAGATGGCGTTCGAGCCGAAGGTATTCGTCTCGGCGATGTCGGCGCCGGCTTCGAAATAACGGTCGTGGATCTCGCGGATCACGTCCGGGCGCGTCAGGCAGAGCAGCTCGTTGTCGCCCTTCAGATCCCGCGGATGGTCGCGGAAGAGCTCGCCGCGGAAATCGGCTTCCGTGAGCCCGTAGCCCTGGATCATCGAGCCCATCGCGCCGTCGAGGACGAGTACGCGCTCGGAGAGCAGGCGTTCGAGGGTCGCGAGGCGCTCGGTGCGGGTCGGACGGTTCGTCATGGGGACTCCATCGTGGCGGCCGAGCGTATCATCCCTATATCTGGATATCCAGATATTCGAGCAGGGCGGGTTGCGACCTCGGCTCGCGTGTTCAAGCTTCGCGCCGCCGCGGGCGGAGCGCCCGGGCAACGATCCAGTCTATTGCGGTCCCGACCTGCGAATTCCCGCGGGTCGCCGCCTTTCGCCGGGCGCGAGACGATCTCGCCCGAAGCAGGAGCCGATCGATGGAGACCCACGCCTTCCAGGCCGAGACCCAGAAGCTGCTCGGCCTCATGATCCACTCGCTCTACTCCAACAAGGAGGTCTTCCTCCGCGAGCTGATCTCCAATGCGTCGGACGCCCTCGATCGGCGTCGTTTCCAGGCGCTCCAGAACCCAGCCCTCGCCGCCGAGGGCGACCTCGTCATCGAGCTCATCGCCGATCGCGCAGCGCGGACCCTCACGATCGCCGACAACGGCATCGGCATGAGCCGCGACGAGCTGATCGAGCATCTCGGCACGATCGCCCGCTCCGGCACCCTCGAATTCCTGAAGCGCACGAGCGAGGGCGGCGAGACGGCGCCGGATCTCATCGGTCAGTTCGGCGTCGGCTTCTACTCCAGCTTCATGGTCGCCGACGAGGTCGAGGTCGTCAGCCGCAAGGCGGGCGAGGAGGCGGCGACGCGCTGGATCTCGAAGGGCGCCGGCGAGTATGGCCTCGAGGACGCGACCCGCGACGCAGTGGGAACGACGATCCGGCTGCATCTGAAGGCCGTCGACTCCGAGGCGGGGATCGCGGATTTCTGCGACGAGTGGGTGCTGCGGCAGGTCGTCCGGAAATACTCCGACTTCGTCGCCTATCCGATCCGACTGACGCTGATCGAGAGTGCGAAGGCCGCGGCGGAATACGCGACGAGCGAGGGATCGGACGCGAGCACGGCCGGCCCCGGAGAGCTTCCGACGCGCCGCTCGATCGGCGCGCCCCTCAACTCGATGAAGGCGATCTGGACGAGGCCCGAGAGCGAGGTCGACGCCGCCGACTTCGACGCGTTCTACAAACACATCACCCGCGACCCCGCGGATCCGATGCTCCGCGTCGCGACCTCGATCGAGGGCAACTTC
>CAZFKD010000360.1:0-5052 GCA_964519695.1 uncultured Spirochaetaceae bacterium | reverse complement strand
ACGGCAGGCGGGATCGAGCTCCTCGCACGCGACCGGATGCGGATCGAGGACGCGCGCATCGCGACCGATTCGGTGCGGCCCGAGAGCGGCGACGTCACGCTCTCGGCGGGCAGCGCGATCGGCATCGTCGCGAGCGAGATCACGACCAACGTCGACTCGAGCGCCGGCCGCGGCGGCGACGTCGCGATCGAAACGCGCGCCCTCGCGCTCGCCTCGACGACGCTCACGGCGAACGCCGCCGGCGCGAACGCCGATGCCGGCGACCTCACGCTCGTCGCGCGCGAGGCGATCCTTCAATCGCCGGACAGCAGGATCGAGGCGCGAGCCGAGCTCGGCGTCGCGGGCGAGATCGTGCTCGCGGCACCGGAGACCAATCTCGCCGAAGAGCTCGGCCGCCTCGCCGCCGAGATCCCGAGCGAGCAGAAGGCGCTGCTCGATCCCTGCGAGGCCCGGAGGTCGAACGCGGGGTCCTTCTCGCAATCGGCAACGCCGGTTCGGGGCGATTCGCCCGAGGCACTGCTTCCCCTCGCGCCCGCGGCAGCGGTGGGCGACGGCGGGGCGGTCGATGGCTGTCCCGAACGTTAGGCTCGTCCGCTGGCTCGGGGGCGCCGGCCGCGTCGCGTCGGGGCTGGTCTGCACCGCCGCGATCGCCGTTCTCGTCGCGGAGGTCGCCCGCGGCGAAGCCGACCTCGCGCTCCGGCCAGGGGCGCCCGTCGCTTCGGGAGCGCCCCCGACCGCCGCCGCCGCTTCCGCCTCGGAAGCGCCGACCCCGGCGGCCGAGCCCGTCGTGATCGCGCCCTCGGCCTTCGACGTGCTCGGCTGCACCGCCTTCGACGGCGAGACGCTCGCGTCGATCGTCGCGCCGTTCGCGGGGCGGCCGCTCGCGAGCGCGGATCTGCTCGAGCTCGTCGAGGCGATCCGCGAGCGCTATGCGCGGGCCGGCTACGCGACGACCGAGGTCGTGCTCCCGGACCAGGATCTCGAGGACGGCCGCGTCGAGATCCGGGTCGAAGAGGGCCGGCTCGAGGCGATCGAGATCGAGGGAACGCTCGCCTATCAGCCGCATTTCTTCCGCAGCCGGATCGAGCGCGCAGCCGGGATCCCGCTCGACGTCCCGAAGCTCTACCGGACGCTCGAGCGGCTCCAGGCGGATCCGGGCGTGTTGCGGATCGCGGCCGTGCTCGAACGGGTCGGGGCGGGGCGTCATCGACTCCGGGTCGCCGTCGAGGAGCGCACGCCCTGGTCGCTGCAGGCGCGCTATTCGAACGACCGCGCCCCCAGCGTCGGCAGCGACGGCGGCCGCTTCGCCTTCGGCCATCCGACGCTGCTCGGCTTCGGCGACCGGCTGCTGCTCGAGGGGCAGGTCTCCGAGGGGCTGCGGGATTTCGGACTGCGCTGGGATGCGCCACTCGGGCCGCTCGATACGCGCTTCTTCATCGCCTACCGCCGCGGACGGGCCGACATCGTCGAGCGCGAGTTCGAGGCGCTCGAGATCGAGGGGCGATACGAGTCGATCTCCCTCGGTCTGCGTTTTCCGGTCGTCTGGACGCCGACCTTCGAAGGCGGGCTCGATGTCTACGGCGACTGGCGAAGCGGCGCCTCCTCGATCTTCGGCCGGATCGAGTGCTTCCAGGCGGATCTGCGCGACTGCACCCCGACGGTCGCCGCCCTGCGCGCGAGCGGTGAGCTCGTGCATCGCTCGCGCGATCACATCGCGGTCCTCCGCTCGACCCTCTCGTTCGGGCTCGACGCCCTGGGCGCCAGCGCCGAGGGCGACCCGGGCGACCGCGACGGCGAGTTCGTGAGCTGGCGGCTGCAGGGGCGTTGGATCGAACGATTGCCCGATCTCGAGCGGACGCCGCTCTTCGACGGGACCCTGCTGGCGCTGCGCGGCGAGCTCCAGCTCGCCGACGATCCGCTCGTCGCCGTCGAGCAGGTCGCCGTGGGTGGCGGCTCGAGTGTGCGGGGCTATCGCGAGAACCAGCTCGTACGGGATAACGGTGTCGTCGCCTCGGCCGAGCTGCGCTGGCCGGTGGTGCGCTCGGGCTTCGGGCGGCCGATCGTCGAGCTCATCCCCTTCGTCGATGCGGGGCATGCCTGGGATCGCCGGCGCAACCGCAAGGAGGACGATCCGATCGCGAGCAGCGGGCTCGCCCTCGCGATCTCGCCGATCGAAACGCTGCGCGCCGAGATGTCCTGGGGCCACCGCTGGCGCGAGGCGACGCCGAAGGGGCGGGGGCTGCAGCGGGATGGGATCTTCGTCGAGGTGGTGTGGGATGTCTTCTAGGCGAACGCGGTCCGGCGTCGGAGCGGGAACGGATGCGAAGATCCTCGGACCTTCGCATCCGCCTTTGCAGATCTCCGTCCGGACGAACCCGCAGACGATCCCGAGGTCGATCGGGAGATGGATCGCGCGGACGGCGTCGCTGACGATCGCGCTGGCGTCCGTGTCGGCGGTCGCGCCGGCGGATGCGTTCGGCGCCTCGGCGGCGCAGACGACGTCCGCCGGCGAGGATCTGCGCGCGCGGGCAAATGCGGCGCGCGTTGCGGTGCTCGCGCAAGATCCGCGGGCCGACCGGCTCCTCGACGCGATCGAAGCGGCGCTGGCCGAGCGAGTGGCCGAGGAGCCGGGTCAGCTCGAGCTGCGCCTGCACGTCCTGCGCAGCCGGCTGCTCTGGTTCGGAGCGGAAGACAGCGCGCGGGTCGGCGCGCTCGACGCTCAGCTCGCGTCGCTCGCGGCGGAGGCGCGATCGCTTCCCGGACCGCGCGGGTTCGCGCTGCTCTACCGTGCGGAGATCGCCCTGGCGCGCGGGGACAGGACGGGATCGCGGGCCCTCTGCGATCGCGTGCTCCTGCTGCCCGAGAGCGACGCGACCTGGGAGGCGCAGGTCCTCGCCGAAGACTTGCGGGCGCGCACCCTGGATGCGCCGGAGGAGAGAGGCGAGGCGCTCCGCGGTCTGCGCCGTGCGCGTGGGCTGCTCGGGCGCGTGCGTGCACGTTCCGATGCCGACCACCACCTCGAGCGGGCGCGGCCGATCCATGAACGATTGGCGGGGCGATTGCTCGAAGAGGCAGCCGCGCGGCCCGCGGATGCGCAGCCGCTGCTGCGTGAGGCGCTCGATGCGCTCGAGGATCTGAAGCGCGCCGAGCTGCGCGCGTATTTCGGCGATCCCTGTCTCGGCGAGCTCGATCGGACGACGCCCGAGCGGCTCGCCGGAGCGCGGCTGCTCTATCCCGTCGTGCTCGAGGAACGCGTCGTGCTGATCGTCGGCCGAGACGGCGAGCTCGCGCAGGTCGATGCCGCGATCACGCCCGCCGAGCTCCGGACGGAGAGTCGAAATCTCCGCGGTGCGCTCCAGGATCCGACGAGCCCCCGCTGGCGTGCGGCCGCGACGCGGCTCTACGAGGCCTTGATCCGGCCGCTCGAGAAGGCGCCGATCGCGCTCGGGGCCGCAGCCGACGGCACGGCCGAGACGCTCGTCTTCGTCCCGATGGGCGCGCTCCGCGAGATCCCGATCGCCGCGCTCTACGACGCCCGCGAAGGGCGCTTTCTCATCGAGCAGACCGCGATCGCGACGCTCCCGAGCCTCCGCATCGAGCCGCCGCGCCCGCTCGATCGTCGACGCACCGCGCTGCTCGCCGTCGCCCTCACCACCGCCGCCGATGATTTCCCCGCGCTCCCCTTCGCGGCCCGCGAGCTCGAGGCGGTCGCGCGCCCGTTCAGGACGACCCGCCGGCTCGACGCCGAGTTCTCGAAGCAGGGCTTCGCCGACACCCTCGACCAGCGCCCCTTCGACATCGTTCACATCGCTTCGCATGGCCGCTTCGACGCGCAGGCGAACGAGAGCTTCCTGCTGGCCCAGGACGGCCGCATCACGCTCCCGGAGCTCGGATACCTGATCGCGCGGACGCGCCACCGCACGCGGCGACCGCTCGAGCTGCTCGTGCTCTCGGCATGCGAAACCGCGATCGGCGACGAACGCGCGGTCCTCGGCCTCGCGGGCGTCGCGGTCCAATCCGGTGCGCGCAGCGCCGTCGCGAGCCTCTGGAAGGTCCACGACGAGGCGACGATGGAGCTCTTCTCGCGCTTCTACCGCGAGCTCGCCCGGCCGGGCGTCTCGCGCGCGGAGGCCCTCCGGCGCGCCCAGCGGACGCTGATCACGGAGAAGCGCTTCCAGCATCCGATCTACTGGTCGGCATTCCTGCTCGTGAACGGCTGGCTCTGAGGATTCCGTTTCGTCACTCGCCGGCGAGCTGCGCGTCGAATCCGGCCGCGCCCGCGAGCTGCGCGATCGCGCCCTCCGGCGCTGGATCGCCGGGATGGTTCGCACGCGCGACGAGCGCTGCCTCGAGCGCCTCCGAATAACAACCGAGCTCGGCGTAGGCCGCGGCGCGGCTGCCGTCGTCGGCGCCGGCGAGCCGTGCTGCCTGCGTCGCGTCCGGCGGCTGGACCCGGAGCCAGCCGAAATCGAAGGCGGCCGGGGCGGCCGTCTCGTCCTCGCGCAGCACGATCGACCAGCGAAGCGAGCGGCCCTCCGGCAACGTGACCGTGAGCGCCGCGAGATCGAGGCGCTGCAGGCCCGCGCGCGCCGGCGGGGCGATCGGCCGGTCGAGGACGATCGGCTCGTCGTCGGCGTCGAGGATCGTCAGGTAGAGCGTGGCGCGGGTCGGCATGCGGTCGAGCGACCAGTGCAGGCGCGGACTCGCGCTGCAGGCGCGCGCGACATGGTCCGGGGCGAGGATCACGATCGTGTTCGCAGCTTCCGCATCGGCGCCGCGCACGATCCAGTCGGCGCCGGGCTGCGGCTCGAGCCCGTAGGCCGGACGATAGTCGGGCATGGCCATCGCGAGCAGCACCTCGCGCTCGCCTTCGTCGGCGCGCGCGGGCGAGGGCGGGGAATCCGGCGACGGAGAAGGAGCGGGCGCGGAGCCGGGGCGAGTCTCCGGGCGTATGTCGTCCTCGTGGGTCGATGGGCGCGGGAGCGCGCTTCCGGGCGCGCTTCCGGGGGGATCGACGGCGGCGATCCGGCTCGGATCGGGCGCCGGGCGCGG
>CAZFKD010000359.1:4556-5054 GCA_964519695.1 uncultured Spirochaetaceae bacterium | reverse complement strand
TGGATCGATGCGAGCTCGGCCACCACGCAACCTCGGACGACCGGTCGTCCACCGCCGTCGCGGGCTTGAGCATCGGTTGGCCCGGGCACGCGAGCAAGGCGGCGATGTGCAGCAAGGGGCTGCCTCCGCTGCGCGCGCGATTTCTCGTGTGCTCGCCGGCCGGCGGTCTAAAAAACTCGCGGAGTACGACCGCGACACCGCGACCTTCGAGTGCGTCCACGACGCCCCGCTGGCCCAGGCGCCGCGAGGTGAAGATCGACGGATTCGCTGTCGACAGCGCAGCCTCACCGTCGAGCCCAGCGAAGGTGCCGGATCGATCGCCTCGACGTCGTCGCTCGCCGCTCCGACCGCTACTTCTTCGGCTTGCCCTCGGGCAGCGCTTTCGGGCTTTCGTCCGCCTCGCCCTTCGCACCGGGGCCCCCCGCGCCGTGCTTTCCGCCATGCTTTCCGCCGCTCCGGCCGTGGTGCTCGCACGAGCCGTCGCAATCGTCTCCATGG
>CAZFKD010000359.1:0-4546 GCA_964519695.1 uncultured Spirochaetaceae bacterium | reverse complement strand
GGGCAGCCCTGATCGTTGGGGCAGCTGTCGCCATGGGTGCAGCTGTCGCCGACCGCGCAGCGCTTGCCGTGGCCGAAGGAGGCGTGGGCCTTCTTCATCTCGCCGCAGCATTCCTTCATCGGCCGGTCCGAGCGCAGGCATTCCGCCATGCGCTGATGGGCGTCGGCCATGGCGGCCCGCTCCTCGGCGCCGGGCTCCTTCTTGCCCTTGCTCCCGGGCTCGGCCGCGTCGGCGGCGCCGGGCTTGCCGTGGCTGTCCGCGAGGACCGGCGCCGCGAGCGTGAAGGCGCCGAGCATAAGGACGACGAGAACGAGCTGGCTTCGGATCTTCATGGCGATTCTCTCCTTGAACGAGGGCGAGCCCCTCATTTCACGTTCGAACAATCCTCTACGTACCCGATCACGCGCAATCGTTCGCAATCCTCGCGTGTCATCTCGGCGTCTTCGCCGACGACCGCCTTGCCCTCGGCGGCGAGGCGCTGGAGCCGGGCCATCTCCTCGAGCCGCGCCTCGGCGTCGGGATCGCTGAAGGGATCGGTCTCGCCCGGGTCGTTCGCGATGTCGTAGTAGGCGCGCTCGGGCAGGCCGCGCGGGTTCTTCGGGTTGGCGACGATCAGCTTCTCTTCCTCGGTCCGCAGGGCCCAGAGGACGTTGCCCTCGTGGTCCTCCTCGGCGAAGACCTGCCGGTCCTTCTCGAGGCGGCCCGCGAAGGGCTGGCGCAGATCGACGCCCTGCATCGTCTCAGGGATCGCGAGACCGGAGACACCGAGAAGCGTCGGAGCCACGTCGATCAAGCGGGCGATTCCGGCCTCGGCGCCGGCGGCCGGCTTGCCTTCGTGACGCGACCATTTGACGAGCAGCGGGACGTGGATCTGCTCGTCGTAGAGCGTGAGGCCGTGCCAGAATCCGCCGTGCTCGGCGAACTCCTCGCCGTGGTCGGAGGTCAGCGCGATCAGCGTCTCGTCGTAGAGGCCCATCTCCTCGAGCTTCGCCAGCAGCTTCCCGAACTGGGCGTCGAGATGGGCGATCTCGCCGCGGTAGAGCTCGGCGAGCCGCTCGGCCTGCTCGGGCTTCGGGTCGGGGAGCGAGACGCGGGCGATACCGACGCCGTTGTAGGGATGCTCGAAATAGGGGTCGTGCGGATCCATGTAGTGCAGGAAGAGGAAGAAGCGCTCGCCCTCGCGCTGCTCGAGCCATTCGAAGGCGACGCCGTTCACGACCTCGGAGTCCTGGTAGAAATCGTTGAACCAGATCTTCTCCCCGCCGAACACGCCGAGCACCACCTGGCGGACGAGCTGATAGACGATGAGCTTCGAGCTCGACTCCTGCGCGCCGGCGATGTAATCGGGCGCGAGGTAGTAGTAGTCGTCGTAGCCCTGGGCGAAGCCGAAGCTCTCGGCGAGGTTCACGTTCGAGACGATCCCGCCCGTCGCATAGCCGCCCTGCTGCATCGCCTCGGAGATCAGCGTCAGGTCCTGCGAGAGCGAGGACGGCTTCGACATCGCGCGGTGGGTCGAGGGCAGGGTCGAGGTCAGCAGCGAGGCCGTCGCGGGCTTGGTCCAGGAGGCATGGGAGAAGGCCGTGTAGCGCGTGCCTTCATCGGCGAGGCGGCAGAGGTTCGGGGTCGGGACGGGCCCGCCGTGACAGGAGAGATGGTCCGCGCGCAGGGTATCGACCATCACGAGGATCACGTTCGGCTTGTCGGCGAGTCCGGCAGCGATCGCCTGCGCCGGCTTCGCCTCGGGCGCGGGCGGCGCGAAGGCGAGCGAGAGCGCGCCGCCGAGGCCGAAGACGCCGAGGACGAGGACCGCGAGGGGCGCGAGCGGCGTCGCGAGGCGCGTCGCGATCGGCGCGAGCACGAGCCGGAGCGGCCCGAGGATCAGCGCGAGCACGATGGCGCCGCCCGCGAGCACGCCGAGCACGACCGCCAGCGGCGGCATCTGCTCGAGATAGACGTCGCGCCGCAGCCGGAACAGCACGACGAACAAACCGAACGGCACGAGGCAAGCGCCGAGCCCGAGCCGCGGCACCCAGCTCCCGATCTCGAAACGATCCATCGGGAGCACCGCGAGGAAGAGCCCGCCCAGGATCGAGAGCCCGCCGAGCACCGCCGCCCACATCAAGGGCCCGTACCAGAAGACCTGCGCGTCGGTCAGGGGCCCGCCCTGGGCGATCACGATCGCCTCGCCGAGCCCGAGCAGCAGCCCCGCCGTCACCCCCGCGAACGCCCCCGCCGACGCGCAGCGCCAGAGCCGCTCGCCGAGCGGCGTCGCCGCGACCTCGCCCGCCTGCACGTCGACGTCCTGCTCGAGCGACGCCGCCGCGCGCGCCGCCTCGGCATAATCGACCTGGACTCCGTCGACGCGCGCGAACGCCGGCGTGTAGTCGGCGCCGCGCGCCCACCAGAAGAGGAAGCCCAGCATCGTCGGCGCTTCCGCCGCCCAGAAGCCGAGCGCCGCCGAGAGGATCGCCTTGGCGCCGCCGATCTGCTCCTTGAGCAGCACGTACTGAGCCGCCTCGCGAATGCCCTCGCCTGCGATCGTGAACGGGCTGATCACGGTCACGAAGATCTGGATCGACGACCCGAAGGTCACCTCCCAGAAATCCGCGCCGACCGCGCCGATCGCGAGCGCCGTGTAGTAGTACATCACCGCGGTCGTGAAGTGGACCAGGAAGGAGAGGAAGAGGATCTGGACGACGAGCCCCGGCCGCGAGCGATAGGCGGCCGCCGAATTCGAGATGCGCGAGACGAGGCCGCGGATGCGCTGCTTCGCGGGGATCGGGACGTTCTCGAGGATCCACTGCACGAAGCCCGGGAAGAGCAGCGTAACGACGAGCCCGCCGATCACGCCGGCGGCGATCGGCACCGACGCCATCGCGAAGAAGCGCGCGTTCTCGCCGAAGATCGCGATGCCGAAGGGCAGCGTCACGAGGAAGGTCATGAAGACGCCGGAGAAGCCGCAGACCTTCTCGACGAACTTCGCGGCCGTGACCTCGACGGTCCGGCCGCTCCAGCGGGCGGCGTCGAAGAGGGTGTAGCCGTCGAGGCCGGCGGTGGAGGGCAGGAAGGTGCCGATCGCGCGGCCGATCAGGAACGAGCCGAAGAGGTGCTTGAAGGGGAGCTCGATGCCCTGGCCGCGCAGCATCAGCTGCCAGCGGACCATCGAGGAGATCATCCCGATCATCTTGATGCCGGTCGCGAGGGAGACGAAGAGCCAGAAGGTGCCGGCGTCGATCTCGCCGATCGTGTCGCGGATCAGCTCGAGGGCCATGACCTTCTCACCGGCCTCGTTCTCCATCGGATGCGTCAGCAGGGCCCAGAAGCAGAGCACCGTGAACCAGGCCTTGAGCAGGCTGAAGAGGCGATTGCGCGCCTTGCCCTTCGGCAGGCGCAGGCCGATCCCGGCGAGCACGGCGATCACGAGGGCTTGCATCAACGTCGACATCGAGCGGGATCTCCGGCGGTGCGACGCGCCTGCGGCGCGCGGCGTGAACGGGCCATTCGGGACGATCGGCGTGGCACCGGGCGGTCCCCCGAGCGTTCGAGACGGTAGCGGCCATCGGGCCGCCCGACCTGAGCCTCAGCGGGGCCGGAGCAGTTCCCGGCGAGCGCGCTGGTAGGCCTGCTCGGTGATGCGGCCGGAGGCGCGGTCTTCCTCGAGATCGGCGAGGGCGCGGAGCTGCTCGGGGGTCAGCGCATCGATGTCGACGTCGGCGCCCTGCATCGCCTTGCGCTCGGCCTGGGGAATCGGCGACTGCAACAGCACCTCCCGCCTGCGCTTCTCACCGCCGGTCGAGCCGGGCAGGCGATAGGCGGTCCGGAAGACGTCGTTTTTCCAATCGATCTCGAGCGTCTGCGGACCGGCGAAAAAGAGGAACTCGCCGGAGACGACCCGGAAATCCATCGGCCGCGTATCGCGCAGGGGCTTGGGCTGGGGCTTCGTCTCCTTGGCCTGGGGGATCGGCCATTCGGAGCGGTGGAGCTGGATGTAGAGGGAATCGCCCTTCACCCAGGCGAGCAGCGTCGTCAGGTATTTCGTGTGGAAGATCCCGAGGCTGCGCTCCTTGCGGATGGCCTGCAGGCCGATCTCCTGGTCCGGGCCGGCCTGGCGGAGCGATTCCGAGAGGGCTTCGGCGATCGGTGGGACGAGTTCGGCGTGGATGCCGGGCTGGCGGATCGTGGCGCCGTCTTTTTCGCGGGTCTCGATCTCGAGGGCGCCGAGAATGTGCGTCAGGCGCTCCGAGGAGATGATCGCGGGATGGTCGAAGCCCTGGGCCTGCGTCTTGAAGCCCTTCTTGTAGCGGACCAGATCGACCTGCATGCCGGCGCGATCGATGATCGACTGACGCGACGGGCGACTCGCGCAGCCGCTCGCGAAAGCGAGGACGGCGCCGAGGACGAGCAGGGCGACGAGCGGGAGTTCGGAGCGGGACCGGGCGCGGATCATGCGACGACGATAGCCGATCGGCTCGCAGCGCCGCGCGCGGCGAGACGTCGCCAGGCGCGGCGCGGCGGGCGCGGCGCGCGACGAAGACATCAGGCGAGG
>CAZFKD010000358.1:0-5085 GCA_964519695.1 uncultured Spirochaetaceae bacterium | reverse complement strand
TCGAGCCGGCCGCGCTCCTTGAATCCGTAGAGCTTCGCGGGCACGTCGGTCAGCTGACGGATCGCCTCCTCGAGGGAGATCAGCTTGCGCTTGCGGACGCCCTCGCCAAGCACCTGCGAGGAGAACGCGAACGTATCGATCATGTCGAGATGCGCACCGGCGTCGGAGGCGCCGATGATCGTCCGGTCGTCCTTCCAGAGCCTCCCGCGCATGGCCCAGGTCTCGTCGTCGGTCCCCATCACCGGCGGCATGAAGTAGGTCAGCAGGCCGTCTTCGATCGCGATGTCGAGCAGGGTGTCGAAGGGCGTCTTGCCGAGCTCCTGCGCGATTTCGCCGATGAGCCGGCCCTTCCACTTCTTGAGCTTCGGCGACTGGACCTGGTCGACCGTGAAGGCCTCCCAGCGCGCGAGCATCGCCATCGGCGTTCCGGGCTTGCGCGCATCCTCGTCGAGCTGCTTGCGGGTCGCGGGATCCGAGAGCAGCGCGATGCGCTCGTCGATCGGCATGCGGAAGAGGCGCGACCAGTTGTGCAGCGCGTCGAAGACGAACCCGGCATGCAGATTGATCCGGATCGTCATCGGCTGGGGCACCGTCAGCGCGTACACCTCGGCGCCGCGCGCCCGCGCGATGTCGGTCGCCCTCAGCTGCTCGTCGGCGTGGCCCGGGTTCTGCGAGTTCGGGACCAGCACGTTCCAGTTGACCGGCCGGTTCGCCGCGAGCGAGAGATCGGCCATGTAGTTGGCCTCGGTCTCGCCCCAGCCGACGCCCGGCAGGAACTCGATCGTCGTTCCCTCGAAGTCGCGGCACTGGCGCGCGAGGGTCAGCATCTCGTCCTTCGTCGCCGCGCGCGACGGGACCGGATTGCCTTCGAAATCGTTATGGGTCGAGGAGATGGTCGACGAGAAGCCGAGACCGCCGGACGCGAGCGATTCGCGCAGGACCTGCACCATCTCGTCGAGCTCGGCCTGGGTCGCTTCCTGTCCGACCGCCCGCTCGCCCATGACGGTCCGGCGGATCGCCGAATGGCCGACCATGAAGCCCGCGTTGACCGAGAGCTTGTTCTCGAGCTTGTCGAGGTACTCGCCGAACGTGCGCCAATCCCAGGGCACGCCGACCTGCAGGCTCTCGAGCGGCATGCCCTCGACGCGCGAGAGCATCCGCATCAGGTACGGCCCGGCCTCGGGCGTCAGCGGCGCGATCGAGAAACCGCAGTTGCCGGCGACGACGGTGGTGACGCCGTGATAGGGCGAGGGCGAGAGCGTGCCGTCCCAGAAGGCCTGAGCGTCGTAATGCGTATGGACGTCGATGAAGCCCGGCGCGACGACCTTGCCCTTCGCGTCGATCGTCTCGCGGGCGGCCTCGCTGATGTGGCCGATCGCGGCGATCCGCCCGTCGCGAATGCCGATGTCGCCCTGCCGCCCCGGCTGTCCCGAGCCGTCGATGATCGTTCCGCCCTTGATGACTACGTCGAGCATGATTCACTCCTCCGCGGCCGGTTGTGCCGCACTTCGGGTCGTTGGAATCGGCCTAACCAAAAGTCCATACCCGTTCGGGCTTCGATCCGTCGGTCCGCTCCTGACACTGGACGTCGAACCAGATCGGGAGCAGATGTTTGACGTAGAAGGCGTGGGTTACGTGCGCGCCGGTCACGAGATCCTCGTATTCCTTGATCTGCACGCGCGCATCGCGCTCGCGCCATTTCTTCGCCTTCTCGAGCAGCTCGTCGACTTCGGCGCGCGTGTCGAAGAGCAGGCCGAGATGGTCGTAGCCGGGGCTCTCGATGTGCTTCTTCTGCTCGGTGACGAGGATGAACTGGCTGGTGTCGGGATCGGTCCGCAGCAGCAGGCCCGTCTGGCCCAGGATCGGGACGTCCAGCGAGTCCCAGCCGAACAGGTCCTGATAGAAATGCGCGATCTCGCGCCGGGACTCGGCGAGTCCGCCGAGCGGGAGCGTCAGCTCCATGTGATTGAAGCGCGCCGGCATGGGAACCTCCGATCGTCCGCGCCCGGGCGGCCGCGTCTTGCAGGGTCGCGCCGATGCTAGCAGGCGAAATCGCGACTCGGACCCTCGCGGAGCGGATCGCCCGGACGCGCGGCCGACCGCCGGCGCGGGCAGCGCTGCCGGATCCCTGCCGCGGGCCTGCCGCCCGGCCCGACCCAGACATCGGCGCGAGCGCCCCGACCTTCTTCTATCTATAACCCTAATCCGAGCGCAGAGCCTCGACCGGCTCGAGCCGGGCCGCGCGCCGGGCCGGCCCGACTCCCGACAGGAGACCGGCAGCGAGACTGACGAGCAGCGCCGCAGCGACGTATTCGATCGGCGCCGCGGCGGGAAACTCCGGCAGCAGCCAGCGCACGACGCCGAGGATCCCGAGCCCCCCGAGCAGGCCCGCGAGCCCGCCGACACTGGTGAGCAGAATGGCTTCGACGAGGAAGAGATCGCGGACCTGCCCCGCCGTCGCTCCGAGCGCACGCAGCAATCCGATCTCGGGCACCCGCTCCCCGACCGAGATCCACATCATCGTGAAGATCCCGACCGAGCCGACGAGCAGCGAGATCCCCGCGATCACCGCGACCCCGAGCGTCAGCACGTCCATCACCCGGCCGAAGACCGAGAGCATCTCCGACTGCGAGACGATCGTGAAATCCTCTTCGCCGCGATGGCGATCGATCAGGACGGCGCGGACCGCCTCGATCGCCTGCTCGGTGAGGCCGTCGTGGGCGAAGGTGATGTGGATCTCCTGGAGCTCTTCGAGGTTGAACAGGCGCATCGCCGTCGCGATCGGGATGTAGGCCGCGTCGTCGATGTCCA
The DNA here is from genome assembly GCA_964519695.1 of uncultured Spirochaetaceae bacterium. GTDB lineage: Bacteria > Myxococcota_A > UBA9160 > UBA9160 > UBA4427 > UBA4427. Next base: position 2,274 of record CAZFKD010000358.1, on the reverse strand, counting down.
TGCCGACGACGCGGCCGCGGGACTCCATGACCCCGATGACGCGCAGCTTCGAGCCCGCGATGCGGACGGAGCGGCCGAGCGCGTTCTCGTCGCCGAAGAGCTCCTGCTTCAGCTTCGGCCCGAGGACCGCGACCGACGCGCCGCGGCGCGGATCGCCCGCCGGCAGGAACTCGCCCTGGCCGATCGAGAACTTCACCGTCGCAGGAAACGCCGCCGTCGTCCCGTAGATGATGACGCTGCGCCCGCGCGCGTTGCCCTCGACCCGCGCCTGGCCCATCGCAATCGGCGCGACAGAGTCGAGCAGCGGGATTCGGACGAGTGCCTCCGAGTCGTCGATCGTCAGCTTCTGGTTCGTCCCGAACAGGGCACCGGGAACGCCGTGGGTCTCCGTCTTGCCCGGGCTGACCTGCAGCATGTTGGTTCCGAACTGCGCAAACTCGCCGACCATGTAGCGACGCGCGCCCTCGCCGACGGAGGTCAGCAGGATGACGGCCCCGACCCCGATCGCGATGCCGAGCATCGAGAGGAAGGTCCGCAGACGGTGGCCCGCGAGCGTGCCGAGCGAGAACCGGAGCAGTTCGACGGGATCGAGTCGCGACATGGTTCCTCCTCGGCGCCTAACGACCCTGCAGCGCCGCGACGGGATCGAGACCCGCCGCGCGCCAGGCCGGCCAGGCGCCGAAGCCGACGCCCGTCGCGAGCGAAAGCCCGAGCACCGCACCGATCGCCCAGGCCGGCGTCGCGAGCGGCACCGCCGGATAGAGCGCGCGACCGAGCGCCACCAGCGCGCTGCCCGCGCCGAGACCCGCGATACCGCCCGCGACCGAGAGCAGCGCCGACTCGATCAGGAAGATCACGAGGATCTGCCGCCGGCTCGCCCCGAGCGCCTTCAGCAGCCCGACCTCCTCCGTCCGCTCCGAGACCGAGACGAGCATGACGTTCATGATCCCGATCCCCGCGACCGCGAGGCTGATCGCGGCGATGCCCGCGACGGCGAGGGTCAGGATGCGCAGGATCGACGAAAGCGAAGCCATCACCGCATCCTGGCTGATGCAGGTGAAGTCCTCCTCGTCGTGCCGCTCGGTCAGGAGCTCGCGGACGCGGGCGATCACGCGCCTCTGCTCGGCTCGCGGCTGCAGATCGAGCATCACCCGCGTCAGCGACGTCTCGTTCGCGATCCGCAGGACCGTCGAGACGGGCGCAAAGACCGTCTCGTCGATCTGCAGCCCGAGCTGGGTCCCCCTTTCGGCGAGCACGCCGACGACCCGCATCCGCGAGCCGCTGATGCGCACCGTCCGGCCGAGGGCGAGCTCCCGGCCGAAGAGCTCGCGCGCGACGGTATGCCCGAGGACGATGACCGAGCTGCCCCGCTCCATGTCGCCTTCAGGCAGGAACGTGCCGGCGGCGAGCTCGAGATTCTGCATGCGCTCGAAGTCGGCGGTCGTCCCGATGATCGGCACCTGCCGGCTCCTGCCGCCATGCCGGATCTTCCCGCTGCTCGCGGCGACCGGGATCGCGGTCCGCACCGCCGAGATACGCCGCGCGAGATAGCGCGTGTCCGCGAGCGTCAGATCGTTCGGAATGCCGCCGACCCCGAGCGGCATGCCGCCCGTCGTCTCGTTGCGGCCCGGCGCGATGATGACGATCGAGCTGCCGAGGCTGGCGAACTGATCCGTCACATAACGCAGCGCGCCCTCGCCGATCGCCGTCAGGCAGGTCACCGCGACGACGCCGATCACGACCCCGACCAGCGAGAGCAGGCTCCGCCTGCGATTCTGGACGAGGGCCTGGCCCGAGAGACGGAAGAAATCGAGGGCGTTCACGCCGGCCCTCCCCCGAAATCGAAGAGCCGGTTCAGATCCGTCACGTCCGTGCCCGCGACGCGCTTGGCGATCTCGCCGTCGCGCAGCACGATCACGCGGTCGGCGCGCCGGGCGACGGCCGGGTCGTGGGTCACGACGAGCAGCGTCCGCCCCTCGCGATGGAGCGCCGAGAGGACGTCGAGCACCTGCGCGCCCGAGCGCGAATCGAGATTGCCCGTCGGCTCGTCGGCGAGCAGCAGGCGCGGGCCCATGATCGTCGCGCGGGCGATCGCGACACGCTGCTTCTGGCCGCCCGAGAGCTCGTTCGGCCGGTGGCCCGCGCGGTCCGCGAGCCCGACGGCCTCGAGCGCGAGGTCGGCGCGCGCGCGGCGCTCCGCCGGCACTACGCCCGCGAAGACGAGCGGCAGCGCGACGTTCTCCCGCGCGCTGAGCCGCGGGATCAGGTGGAAGG
>CAZFKD010000357.1:0-5085 GCA_964519695.1 uncultured Spirochaetaceae bacterium | reverse complement strand
CAGGCCGGGAACCTGACGGGCATGAGCGTCGCGCGCGTCGGCATCGGGCTCGACGTCGTGCCTTCGATGTCGGTGGGTGGTCTTCACGACGAGCTGAAGAACCGCGACAAGCTGATCACCGAGCCCTCCTTCGACGCGTTCTACCGCGTGCTGCCCTCGGTGACCGCGTCGGTCACGGCGAATACGGACTTCGCCCAGACCGAGGTCGACGATACGCAGGTGAACCTGACGCGCTTCGCGCTCTTCTTTCCCGAGAAGCGCGAGTTCTTCCTGCGCGAGAAGGGGCTCTTCGACTTCGGCGGGCTCGAGAACGAGAGCGGCATTCCGTTCTTCTCGCGCCGCATCGGCCTCTCGCCCGAGCTCGACGGCATCCGGCTCCACGGCGGGGGCCGGGTCACCGGCCGCGTCGGCCGCTACCGGATCGGCCTGCTCGACATCCAGCAGGACGGCAACGCCGGCTTCGACGACACGAACCTCGCCGTCGCGCGCGTCTCGGCGACGGTCCTCGACGAGTCCGCAGTCGGCATGATCCTGACCCACGGCGATCCGGCCTCCGAAGAGGAGAACCTGCTCGCCGGCGCCGACGTGAACTTCCGCAGCAGCCGCTTGATCCCGGATCGATCGATCTCGCTCAACGGCTGGATCCAGCAGGATTTCCGCGGCGATGCCTACGGCGATCGGTCGTCGGCCTTCGGCGGCTCGGTCGTCTACCCGAACGATCGCGTCAACTTCAGGCTGAAGTACAAGGAGTTCCAAAAGGGCTTCGACCCGGCGCTGGCCTTCGTGAACCGGACCGACGTGCGCAGCTACGAGGGCGAATATCGCCTGCGCTTCCGGCAGTCGGGCGGGCCCGTCCGGATGTTCGATCTGTTGACCACGGCGAACCTCTTCACGTCGCGCGACGACGTGCCCGAGACCGCAGCCTTCAACTTCTCGCCGATCCGGCTGACCTCGCAGGTCGAGGACCTGTTCGAGATGAGGTTCATCTATCTCTACGACAACGTCCCGCGGCCGTTCTTCCTCACGCCCCACATCGGGATCCCGCCGAGCGAATACCACGCCTACAGCGGGCTCGCGGAGCTCACGACGAGCCTGCACCGCCCGTTTCGCGTCAAGCTCACGGGCAGTGCCGGCACCTTCTACGATGGCTGGGGCGTGCGCTTCGCGCCGCTGCTCGAATGGCGCCCGTCGCCGCATTGGCTGCTCTCGGTCGAGTACGACGAGCGCCAGTTCTTCGACTACGACGCCTGCAAGGGCTCGACGCGGGGGACCGGGGATTGCCGGCGCGGCGTCGACGAGTCCTTCCGGCGGCATACGGGCTTCGCGACGCGACTCGCACGCGTCCGGGTCCAGATCGCCTTCAGCACCGAGGTCGCCTGGAGCACGGTCGTCCAGTACGACAACCTCTCGAATGGCCTGTCCGCCCAGTCGCGGCTCAGCTGGATCATCGAGCCCGGGCGCGAGCTGTTCCTGGTCGTCGGACAGGACTTCGACGCGACGCCGGGCGACCTGCGGGTGCGCCAGACGCGGCCCGTCGCGAAGCTTCGCTGGACCTTCCGTTTCTGAGCCGCGCGAGCCCTCCGATCGGGAAGATCAGAAGCTGTAGCGGATGCCGAAGACGACCTCGTGGGAATCGAATTCGGAGTCGACCTGTCGGCCAGCGTTCACCGGCGGACCGATGCGGCGGGCCCGGAAGTTCAGGTCTTCGCTCTGCAGGTAGCGATAGCCGAGGCTGAAGCTCGTCACGTCGGTGAAGGGAACGCTCGCGCCCGCCATCACGTTCCAGATGAACGCATGATCGCCGGCATCGATCTCGATCGTCCGCGTCGTGTTGCGCGCGTCGATTTCGATCAAGCCCCAGCCGGCACCGATGCCGAAATAGGGGATCACGCCGAGCTCGAAGTCGTACTCCGCGTAGACGTTGCCGAGCAGATGGATCATCGAGATCGCGCCCTTGCCATCGCTCTCATCGCCGCGGACGAGGCGGATCGCGTCGACCTCGCTCTGGCGATAGCCGACGTTGATCTCGGTCCGGAAATGCTGGAGGAACTTCGTACCGATCGCGCCGCCGACGTTGAAGCCCGGCTCGGACTCGACCCTGCCCGAGAGTCCGATCGGATTGGCGCGGGTGATGTTCTGGTTTCGGATGATCGAGACGCCCGCGTTGTACTCGATGTAGGGGGCGAGCCCGAGGTCGACGGCCCGGCCCTGCACGGGCGTCAAGCAGGCGGCGAGGCCGAGGGCGAACATTCCGAAGCGAAGAGCAGTCATGGATTCTCCCGTTCTCGTGCATCCGACTCGCGCGGCCGGAGCCGCGGACGACCGAGGGCGCTCGGCCGAGCCCATATTACATCCGTTGCGAGCTGATGTTGCCGCCATCGACGACGAATTCGCTGGACGTGACGTAGCTGGCCTCCTCCGACAGGAGGAATCTCACGACCCGTCCGATCTCGGCAGGATCGCCGATCCGGCCGAGCAGGATGCGTCGGGTAAAGGCCGCGTCGCCGAGATGGTCGAGGGCGGGCTGCATCATCGGCGTTCGGATCTGGCCGGGAGAGATCGCGTTGATCCGGATCCCGTCCTGGGCGAGGCGATCGGCCAGGGACCGCACGAGGGAGAGGACCCCGCCCTTGGCGGCGCTGTAGATCGGATTCATCGCGTTGCCGAGGGTGGCGTTGATCGAGGCGAACGCGACGATCGCAGAGCCGGCATGCGCGCGGAGGTCGGGCAGCAAGGCCTGCGCCAGCAGCGCGATCGGTCTCAGATGGATCTCGAGACCGGCGTTGAAGCTCTCGGGCGTCAGGCCGTCGAGCGAAGCGGTATCGACGACGCCGGCGGCATGCACGAATCCGCCGATCGAGGGCAGGGCGCTGCGGGTCTTCGCGGCGCCCGCCTGGATCGCCGCCGGGTCGCGCACGTCGACGGCGCAGCCGAAGGCGACGACGCCGTATCGGCCGGCGATCTCTTCGGCGACCTTGCTGCAGCGATCTGCATCGAGATCCCAGAGTGCGACCGGGCGTCCGACGGCGGCGAGCGCTTCGGCGCTCGCGCGGCCGAGGCCGGAGACGCCGCCGGTCAGGACGACGCCCGTCTGCGGGCTTCCGAGGCGGGGGGCGAGATCCATGCGGTTCCTCCGGATCGATCGGCGATCGCTGGGGGCGGGATGCGAATTCGGGTCGGTCGGGAGCAGGTCGAGAGCAGAGGGTCGAGCGGAGCGGGTCGGGAGGCGCCGGCCGGGAGATCGAGTCGAGAATCAGGGGCGGGGCGAGCCCGGGCTTGTTAGGCCGACTGAGCCTCGACCGCCGCCGCCGCCGGTGCGGGCCGGACGCTGCGCACGCGCACGAAATATTCGTTCCGCATTTCCCACGGAACGCCGAGCGCGTTCAGGATGTGTCGCTTCGTCGCCTGACGACACGGTCGGCCCTTCTCGACTGCATGGATCGTGCGCGGCGAGACGTTGGCGCGTTCTGCGAGGTCGTTCTGGGTCCAGCCGAGGGCTTGTCGGGCGGCACGAATGCGGTTCATCGGGACTCTCTCGCGAAGTGGGGACCGGGACGGCGAATAACGGGCAGCATAGCGTCCGCCGCTCCCGGCGGCGCCCCGAAAGCGCTGCAAGTACTTGATTCCCTTCGGGGTTTTTCGCGCCCGGCCCGGCCCGGCGGCGTGTCGCGATCCGCTGGCCCCCGGGGTTCGGAGGGCGGCGAGGCGCTCGGGAGGCTTTCAGCGCGGCCCGCGAGCGCCCGCGTCGAGCACACGCCCGGGATTCGCCCCCGTCAGCTTGCCGTTCTGTTGGGTCAAGACCCCACCCACCGCCGTCGCGCGGTAGCCGCCCTCGGGCCGCCGCAGCCGGCGCCCGCCGGAGGGCAGGTCGCGGACGAAGACGTCCTTGCCCCAATCGAGGCGGCCGAGCTCGAAGACCGTGAGGTCCCCGGCGTAGCCGGGCTTCAGGAAGCCCCGGTCCGGGAAGCCCAGGCTCTCGGCCTGGCGACCGGTCAGCTCGTGGATCGCGCGCTCGAGGGTGAAGTCGCCGCGCTCGCGGACGTGGCGGGTCAGGAAGAGGGTCGTGTCGCCGGCGGCGCACATCATCTGGACGTGGGCGCCGGCATCGCTCGCGCTGATGAGGGTCCGCTCGTCGCGCAGCATCTCGGCGACGGCCTCGACGTTGGCGTTCCCGATGCCCATCGCGACGACGCCGGGCTCGAGATCGTTCTCGAGGATCCAGTCCGCGAAGACGTCGGAGGGATGGCCGCCGCGCGCCGCGGCGAGATCCGCGAGGCTCTTGCCGAGCCAGGACTCGTTCTGCTTGCGCGTGACGGACGTGAAGCGGACGAAGTCGATGCGCGTATTCGGGAAGAGGGATTTGTCGACCGCGTCCCATTCCTCGCGCGCGACCTTGCGCCAGGCCGGATCTCGCAGCCGCTCGGCGCGTGCCGCGCCCTGGACCTGCATGACCTGGTTCCAGCCCTTGGGCAGCATCATGAAGACCATGGTCTGGTCCCAGTCGACGTTGAAATCGATCGTCCGCGGCGAGACGATCGGCCAGACGGGCGCGCCGTACTGCGCGAGCGTCGCGGTGTACTCGATCAGCTCCTTCGTCCGGCCGGGGTTGAGATCGGTATGCAGCAGGCCGTTCCAGATCGAGCGGATGCCGCGCGGGCCGAGCAGCTCGGCCATGCGCTTCATCTCGCCGAGCGGATCCTCGCCGGTCTGGTTCGGGATGTATTCGACGATGCCGTGGCCGGCGGCGGCGAGGGTATCGGCGAGGGCGGTCAGCTCGGCCAGGTCGGCGAGGCGGCTCGGCACGGGGCGCGCCGCGCGGTCGACGTCGAAGAACGAGGTCGAGAGGCCGTGGCAGCCCGCCGAGAGCGCATCGGCCAGCTCGGCACACATCGTTTGGATCTCCGCCGGCGTCGCCGCCCGCGTCCACGCATCCGGGCCCATCGCGAAGATGCGCAGCATCGAGTGGCCGATCAGCGAGGCCATGTTGAGCGCCGAGCCGCGCGCGTTCATCGAATCGCGATACTCGCGCCAGGTCTGCCAATTCCACGGAATGCCGGACCGGAACTCCTCGATCGGCATGTCCTC
>CAZFKD010000356.1:0-5113 GCA_964519695.1 uncultured Spirochaetaceae bacterium | reverse complement strand
CGAGGAAGTGCTCGCCGCCTATCGCCACGCGATCGCACGCGGATTCCGCTTCTACTCCTATGGAGACGCCATGTTGATCCTGCCGCGACGAGGCGACGCCCATGCGCGCTGAAGGCTTCCGGATGGAGATCGTCGCCCGCGATGGGCTCGCGCGCAGCACGCGGTTCACGACGCCGCACGGGACGATCGCGACACCGATCTTCATGCCGGTCGCGACCTTCGGCGCGGTGCGCGGGATCGGCCCCGACGAGCTCGCCGCCGCCGGCGCCGAGATCCTGCTCTCGAATACCTATCATCTCCACGAGCGACCGGGCGAGCAGACCGTGCGCGCCCTCGGCGGTCTCCACGGCTTCACGGGCTGGCGCGGACCCTGGTTGACCGACAGCGGCGGCTTCCAGATCACGTCGCTCGCGGACCGCGCGAAGATCGACGAGCAGGGCGTGACCTTCCGCTCGGCGCTCGACGGCCGACGTCGCCAGCTCACGCCCGAAGGCGCCATCGGGATCCAGGAAGCCCTCGGCTCGGACATCGCGATGGTGCTCGACGAATGCCTTCCCGTCGCGAAGGCCGACGCCGAACGCACCGATGCGCGTGCCATGGAGAGCGCGCTCGAGCGGACCCTGCGCTGGGCGGTGCGCTCGCAGAGTGCGCGACGACGCCCCGATCAGGCGGTCTTCGCGATCGTGCAGGGCGGCGCGGACGAGCGCTTGCGGCGGCGCAGCGCCGAGGAGACGGCCGCACTCGATTTCGACGGCCATGCCCACGGCGGCCTCGGCCTCGGCGAGCATCGCGACGAACGACGCGCCTCGATCCGGGCAGCGCACGGCGCCCTGCCCTCCGATCGTCCGCGCTATCTGATGGGGCTGGGCCGACCGATCGATCTGCTCGACGGCATCGCCGAAGGCGTCGATCTGTTCGACTGCGTGGTACCGACGCGAAACGGACGGCACGGGCTCGTCTATACCTCCGAGGGCATCCTGCATCTGCGCAACGCCCGCTTCGAATGCGACCCCGCGCCGATCGATCCCGCCTGTGCGTGCCCGGCCTGCCGCCGTCATTCGCGCGGCTACCTCCGACACCTCCTCAAGTCCGGAGAAAGCCTCGGTTCGAGGCTGGCCTCGCTTCACAACCTCACGTACTACCTGAATCTTCTTGGGCGGGCCCGCGAGGCCATCGCCGAGGGGCGATTCGCGGCGCTGCACGCCGAGATCGAGGGCCTTCAAGCGCGCTCGGCCGAGGCCTGATCGCTGCCACCCCGTTCGCCCGCAGCGGCCGGCGCGCCGATCTCCGCCCCGGCGACGGCGAGTGCCGCCCGCTCCGGCAGGGCATCGCCGAGGGCCGCCGGCACGATCTCGAGGCGCGCGGCCTGGTGGGGCCAGAGCCGCGCTGCGACCCGCTCTCGCAGCGGGGCGAAGCAGAGCGCCTCGCCCGCGGCGACCGCGATCGTGCCGAGCACGATGCGCTCGGGATCGAAGGCCATCACGAGCGGCACGATGCCGAGCGCGAGGTCATCCAGCCAGCGCGAGAGCGCGGCGCAGGCGAACGCATCCCCCGTCCGCGCCGCCGCGAGCAGATGCTCCGGACCGATCGGCGTGCGATCCGCCGCCGCCAGCTGCGCTGCGCGACTCGTCTCCGGCACCGTCCGGCGCAGTCGCCGCGACCAGGCCTTCCCCCCGACATAGGCCTCCAGACAACCGCGAAGACCGCAGGCACAGCGGCGCCCGTTTCGCGCGATCGGGAGATGCCCGAACTCGCCGGCGAAGCCGCTCGCCCCGTGCACCAGTGCGCCATTGCAGATCACCCCGCCGCCGACGCCCGTCGACATCGTCAGATAGACGAGGTCGCGAACGCCACGGCCTGCGCCGAATCGATGTTCGGCGATGGCGGCGGCGTTCGCGTCGTTCTCGATCCGGACCGGGACGCCGAAGGCCTCGGCGAGCACCGCGCCGATCGGGACGTCGTGCCAGCCGGGCAGGTTCGGCGGGTTCCGGAGCACACCGGAGCGCCGGTCGACCGGTCCCGGGGCCGCGACCCCGACGCACTCGAGCGCGCCCACCGCCGGGCCCGCCTCCCGCAGCAGCGTCCGGGCCGCCCCGACCAGGTTCGCCAGATCCGCCCGCCAATCACCGCTGAGCGGCATCGGAAAGCGCGCACGCGCGTGGACCGCGGAACTGTGATCTCCGACCACAAGGACGCATTTGGTCCCGCCGATGTCGAACCCCAGAAGCGCCACCCGTTCCGTCTCCGCACCGGATTTCTGCCGCTCGCGGCCCACCCTATCACAATCGACCTTGAGTCCCGGCCGAGCCGAACCGATGGGTTTGACATGCATCGTCGCCCACCTGCGCCGTCGTCTGCCGGTCGATGGTGCGTTGCCGGAGGTCGTTCCATGCCTGCTCCGTCCCTGGTTCGCTCGCTGCGCCTCGCCCTCGCCCTGGCGCTCGCGGCCGTCTTCACGCTCTCGCTGGGCTGCGCGAATGGCGAGTTCCGACCCAGCGACCCCTTCGACCGGGGACTCACCTTCAGCGAGGCTCAGCATCGATACACCGTCCTCGTCCGCTGGTCCGAGTTCCAGAAGGCCAAGGCCTTCGTCGCTGAGGACGAGCGCGAGAAATTCCTCGCCGACATGAAGGCCTGGAAGCATGCCCGCTTCACCGACTACGAGTCCGAGGACGTCGAGCTCGACGACGAGAAGCAGAAGGCGACGGTCCAAGTCACCTACACGCTCTATCTCCCCTCGACGCCCTACGAGCTCGAGATCACCGAGACACAGGAGTGGAGCCGCGAAGGCCTCGGCAACGCCTGGAGCGTGCAATCGCGCTTCGAGGGCGAACCGAAGCTGGCGGCGAATCAGTAGTCGAGGATGTCCACATGGCCAGGCCGACCCGCATCCTGCTCGTCGACGACGTCGCGATGTTCCGTGACCTGGGAAAGGTCTTCCTCTCGCGCAGCGGAGCCGTCGACCTCGCCGCCGACGCCGCAGAGGCCTTCGAGATCGCGAAGGTCCATCCCCCTTCGGTCGTGATCGCGGACATGCACCTGCCCGACCTCGATGGTCCGGCGATCTGTCACGCCTTCAAGAGCGATCCCGCATTCGGCTTCCCACGCATCGTACTGCTTGCGCGTGCGGCGTCACCCGCCGATCACGCCGCGGCGGTGCGCGCCGGAGCGGACGAAGTGCTCTTCAAGCCGCTCGAACGCGAGAGCCTGATCGTCACCGTCCGCCGCCTCACCGAGCACGACTCGCCACGCGGCCTGCCCCGCGCCTGCGTCGAACGCCCCGTCGAGATCAGCGCCCGCGGTCTGCGCATCACCGGCACCCTTCGAAACGTCAGCCGCGGCGGCCTCTTCGTCGATGCCCCGCTGCGCCTGCGAAAGACCGAGGAGATCAGCGTCGCGTTCCATCTCGAAGACGAAGCTCCGCCCGTCTCACCGACGGCGCAGGTCGTCTGGATCCAGCCCAACGAAGCCGGACCGGACGGCATCGGCCTGCGCTTCCTCGAGATCGATGCACCGACGATCGACCGCCTCGAGCTTTTCGTGAGCGACCACTACCCGCGCAGCCAGAGCGTGCCGGCCTGAGAGGAGTCCCGATGACCGAACGACGACGTCCGACCCGCTGGATCCAGAAGACAGCCAGCCTCCTGCTCGGCCTCGCCCTCGCGCCGGCGCTCTCGATCTGCGTCGTGAGCGAGCGGGCCTCCGCCGAGACCGAAGAGGAGGCGCTCGCGAAGAAGGCCGAATGGCAGGACCGCTATCGCGTTCTCCGCAACAACGCGTTCCGCATGCGGGAGAACGCGAAGAAGCTCCAGCGGGCCTACGGACTGGCCCAGCACGCGAACTATCCGCGTGGAGGGGCACGCGAGGAGTTCCGTCTCCAGGTCGAGAAGGCCGAGCGCGACGCCGACGACTACTCGGCCCAGATCGAAGCGTTCCAGGAGGACGCGCGCAGAAACGAGATCCCGCCGGGCTGGCTCGCCGAGGTCGAAGACGAGCCGGTCGATCCCGGACTACCCGCCGATCAGGACGAATCCGATCCGGAGGCCGACTACGATCGCGAGGGCCGCAATCCGATCTATTTCGACGATGAGGACGAGGAAACCTGAAACGCCGAAGACGGGCGCCCTCTTCGGCCACCCGTCCGGCTCGCGTGCCCTGCGCCGGGGTCCCTCGATGGCCATCGAGGCCAGCGCGGGACTTCGCGTCTCCGGTGACGATGATCAGAAGTCGTAGTCGCTCTCGGAAACGCCGTTCGGCGACCGGTCGCGAATCTCGCCCTTGATCACCGCGATCACGCGATCACCCTGCTTCACGAACACCCAGTGGCGCGTCGCCTGGCCGACGTTCGGGCGCATGCGCACTCTCTCGACCGTGATCGGCTCGTCGCTCCCGTTCGCGCCGAGGGCGCCGAGGCCGAGCTGCATCTGGGCCGCACGATGGCCGCCCGGAGAGCCGCCGGCGATGAACGGAACCGAGTAATTGAAGCCGGCTCCGCCGCCCGCACCCGCCGGCGCCGCAGCGACCGCGGGCAGCTCCGCTTCGGCCCGGTCGCGCAGCTCCGTCTGGCGCTGCCAGAGTCGGTCCGTGTAGCTCTTGTCGGTCCGGTCGACCGTGTAGCGTGCGTAGCGCTTCAGGTCGCCCATCGGCCGCGCCGCGGCTTCCTCGCGGTGCATCGCGGGAATCCGCTTCGGATCGTCGGTGAAGGCGTAAGTGCCGTCCTCCGTGACCCACGAATAGACGTTGCCCGCGAAAGCGGACCCGGCCGTCCCGAGGACCAGGGCCACTCCCACCAAGCTGCTTCCAATGCGCGTCGCGGTCCTCTGTCTCAGCATGAGCGAATCCTCCTCTGCTGAAACGTCGTGGAGCCGCCCCCCTGAAAATCGCAGGACTTGTGGCGGTCTGCGGACGAATTGCCGGCCGCCTGCGATCGCCCGACCGACGGTGCTGCGAGATCGCGCCGCGCGGATCGAAAAGCCGCAGCTTTCGCGCAGCGCGATTGACAAAACGGGCGAGCCCCATAATATCCGGCTCCCAGTTTGTTGCGGGGTAGAGCAGCCAGGTAGCTCGTCGGGCTCATAACCCGGAGGTCGCAGGTTCGAATCCTGTCCCCGCT
>CAZFKD010000355.1:0-5114 GCA_964519695.1 uncultured Spirochaetaceae bacterium | reverse complement strand
CGTAGCGAGCTACGGCGAGGAGGAGCAACGCAGCAGATGGCCCGCCGCTGCAAGCGCCGCGACCGAGACGATATCTTCACAGCCTCTCAGCCCGCGACCGGCCTCTCCTTCGGCACCGGCCGCGTGCTCGCATGGATCGTCTCGACGCCCATCAGCACCGCCGCGAAATCGTTCGAGACCCAATCCGCATAATGCACGATCGTGCCCTCGACCGTCCCCGGCAGCCCCTGCGAGGCGAAGGCGCTGTGGTGGCGGACCATCTCGGCGATCTCGAGCGGGATGCCGTGCTCGACGCAGAGCTCGGCGCCGAGCGCGCCGTGGTCGCGCAGGGTGCGGCCTTCGGCATAGCTGAAGGTGTTGCCGTCGTACCGGTAGATCATCGGCTTGTCGACGTCGTGGAGGATCGCGGTGGCGAGGGCGACGTCGGCGTCGACGCGCAGCCCGTACTCGCGGCGCGCGACGTCGATCAGGTCGAGGGCGCGCGCGTTGACCTCGTTGACGTGGAGCAGGAGCGGCCGCGCGGGCATGTGCGGCGCCTGGGGCGAGGCGGCGAGATCCGCGTAGGGCGAGCGCGCGAGGGAGGCCGACCAGGTCCTTAGGACGGCGCGGCGCAGGGCGGCATCCTCGATTCGCCTCGTGGCGGGCATCGCGGCTTCGAGCGCGTCGATCGGATCCATGCGGCGAGTCTACCGGGCTCCGCGACGAATGGGGCCACGACGGCGCCGGGGTGTCGACGCGGACCGCGAGCGCAGTAGAGTGGACCGGGCGCGCCGACGAGCGCGACGAGGAGGAATCCCATGGCCCACCACGGCGTCGTCTCGGCGGACTCCCATGTGACCGAGCCGGCCGATCTCTGGCAGGAACGCCTCGATCGCCGCTTCCGGGACCGCGCGCCCTACGTCACGAAGAATCCCGGCCCGGGCCCGGCCTGGCTCTTCATCGCCGAGGGCACTTCGCCCTTCCCCGTCTCCGGCGGCTTCGCCGCAGGTCGCTCCGGCCAGGCGCTCGCCGAGTTCCAGCAGGCGGGTTATGCGCAGGCGCGGCCCTCGGGCTGGGATCCGGTCGCGCGCATCGCCGATCAGGAGCTCGACGGCATCGACGCCGAGGTCCTCTATCCCTCCCTCGGCATGAAGCTGTTCGCGATGGCCGACGGCGAGCTGCAGCGCGCCTGCTTCGCCGTCTACAACGGCTGGCTCGCCGAGTTCTGCCGCCACGATCCGCGCCGCCTTTTCGGGGCCGGGCTCGTCTCCCTCGAAGACGTCTCGCTCGCCGTGCGGGATCTCGAGGCGATCGCGAAGCAGGGCATGCGGGCCGCGATGATCTGGGGCGCGCCGCCCGAGGACCGTCCCTACGACGATCCCGCCTACGATCCCTTCTGGCGCGCGGCGGAGAGCCTCGAGCTGCCGGTCTCGCTCCACATCATCGCCGGCCGGGGCCGCGTCAGCAGCGCGGTCAGCAATGCGGTCCAGGGCCGGACGCATTCGGGCGTCTGGTATATGAGCGTGCTGCACGAAATCCAGGACTCCCTGGCGCGGATCGTCTTCGGCGGCGTGCTCCATCGATTCCCCCGCCTGCGCATCGTCTCGGCGGAGAACGACGTCGGCTGGATCCCGCACTTCATGTATCGCATGGACCACTGCCACGAAAAATACTGCGCCCTCTGGCCGGACGCGACGCCCGAGCCGCCGAGCTTCTACCTCCGCCGTCAGCTCTTCGCGACCTTCCAGGACGATCCCGTCGGCCCGGCGACGCATGCGATCTTCGGGAGCGACAACTACATGTGGGCGTCGGACTTCCCGCATTCGGATTCGACCTTCCCGGAGTCGCGCCAATGGATCGAGAAGAACTTCGCCGGAGTCCCGGCCGACGTGAAGCGACGGATCGTGCGCGACAATGCCGTCGCGCTCTACCGGATGGACCAGGCATGAGGCGGCGAGCGACGGTTCGGCCGATCCTGCTCGCGTTGCTGCTCCCGCTTTCGTTCACCGCGTCGGGCGTGCCGGGATCGGCATGGGCGGGCGAAGCGGGCCGAGTGGATGCGGTGCACGAGGATGCGGCGGAAGACGATCCCGGCGCCCGCGGCCGCGCGATGCAGAAGCGCGTCTACGCCGACGTCCCGAACGACGATCCCTGGCTGCGCATGGGCCAGGAGCAGGTCTTCGCGCAGATCTGGACGCGGCCGGGACTCTCGATGCGCGACCGCCGCCTCGTCTCGCTGACGGCCGCCGCCTACGCCGCCTCGCCGCCGGGCTACATCTCCCATATCGAAGGCGCGCTCGACAGCGGCGACCTGACCCCCGACGAGCTCTGGGAATGGCTCATCCATTTCACGAGCTATGCGGGCTATCCCAAGGCAGCGCCGGTCTGGGCCGAGATCCGGATTGCCCTCGCGAAGCGGGGGGTCCTGCCGCTGCCGGAGAGTCTCGGGCCAGGAAGGGATCCGGCTCTCGATCGGGAGCGGGCGGAGCCGGCCCGGAAATCCAAAGGGGAGTAGTCGATTGCGCCTGGATCTGGGCCGCGGGGATCAGCGACTTCGCGCCGCCGTGTCCGTCTCGTTCTGCCTCGCGTTCTGCCTCGCTTTCTGTCTCGTCGGTTGCGAGCGGATCGACGATCCGTCGCTCCGCCCCGCCTACGACCCCGCGACGGCAGCGCCCCCGCCCGCGAAGGAGGCCGTCGCCTTCGACGCGAACCGCCATCTGCTCTGGGGCGATCTCCATATCCATACTTCGCAGAGCTACGACGCCTACACGATGGGCACCCGCGCCCTGCCCGACGATGCCTATACCTACATGAAGGGCGGAGCCATCGAGCATGCCCTCGGCTATGCGATCCAGGCGCGCCGTCCGCTCGACTTCGGCGCCGTCACCGACCATGCCGAGTATCTCGGGATCGCCCGGGCGATGGACGAAGACGCGGCGACGAGCGGGAGCCGCCTGCGCGAGGTCGTCGCCAGCGGCAGCCCGCTCCGCATCAGTCTTCATTATCTCCGCGTCACGCTCGGACAGATGCGCAGTCTCGAGACCCGCGAGGCGACCTTCGGCCAATCGGGCATGGAGGCGCTCTCGAAAACCGCCTGGCAGGAGAACGCCGCCGCCGCCCGGCGCCACGACGATCCCGGCCGCTTCACGACCTTCGTCGCCTACGAGTGGACGTCGATGCCCGACGACGAGAATCTCCATCGCAACGTGATCTACGCCAGCGACCGCGTGCCCGATCGGCCCTACTCTTCGCGCGACTCGGAAGACCCCGAGGATCTCTGGGCTGCGCTCGAAGACCAGCGCGCGCAGGGCATGGACTCGATCGCGATTCCGCACAACGGCAACGTCAGCAACGGCCGGATGTACGCATCCCGCACCTTCGACGGACGGGCCCTCGACGCCGACTACGCGCGCCGGCGCGTCCTGAACGAGCCGATCAGCGAGATCTTCCAGGTCAAGGGCTCGTCCGAGACCCATCCGCGGCTCTCGTCCGACGACGGCTTCGCCGGCTTCGAGATCTACGACGAGCTGCTGTCGAGCAAGCGACGCAAGAGCGAGCCGAAGGGCAGCTACTACCGGGACGCCCTGCGCACCGGTCTCGAGCTCGCCCACCGCGAGGGCTTCAATCCCTTCGTGCTCGGAGCGATCGGGAGCAGCGACGGCCACAACGCGAGCTCTCCGACCGAGGAGGACGCCTACCACGGCAAGCTTCCGCTGCTCGACGGCAGCGCCGGGCTCCGGCTCGGGCTGAGCCTCTCCTCCCTGCTGCCGAATCTGGGCGGCATCTGGAGCGCGGCGGGGCTCGCGGCCGTCTACGCAGAAGAGAACACGCGTTCCTCGCTCTTCGCCGCGATGAAGCGGCGGGAGACCTATGCGACCTCCGGGCCCCGCATCGCCGTGCGCTTCTTCGGCGGGTTCGACTACGCCGAGGCGATCCTCGACGATCCCGGATGGATCGCGCGCGCCTACCAGGGGGGCGTTCCGATGGGCGGCGAGCTCGCTGGCGCTGCGGGCAGCGGTGCGGCGCCGATCTTCCTGATCTGGGCGGCGAAGGATCCGATTGGCGCCCATCTCGATCGCATTCAAATCATCAAGACCTGGGTCGACGAGGACGGAACGAGCCGTGAGCAGCTCTACGACGTCGCCGCCTCGGCCGGACGCCTCGAGAAGGCCGGCGGTTACGGCGTCCTGCCCGTCGGCAATACGGTCGACGTAGCGAACGCGAGCTACGCGAATACGATCGGTGCGGCCGAGATCTCCGCCGTCTGGCGGGATCCCGATTTCGATCCGGGCGAGCACGCGCTCTACTACGCGCGCGTCGTCGAGATCCCGACGCCCCGTCATACGACCTTTGCCGCCAAGGCCCTCGGCGTCCCCGCGCCGTCCCCCGCCTGGATCCAGGAGCGGGCGGTCACTTCCGCGATCTGGTATCAGCCCGAACGTGCCCCGCTAGAACCGGCCGCGAGCCGCCCGACAGGATCCCGATGAATCCCACGCCCTCGCCTGCCGCCGCTGCGGCGCATGCCGATCCGAACGCAGCCGCCGGAGCCGGCTCCGGTCCGCGCCGCTACCGCTACTACGACCTCACAATGGCGGCCTTCGTGACGGTCCTGCTCTGCTCGAACCTCATCGGGCCCGGCAAGACCTGCATCCTCTTCGGGCTGACCTTCGGCGCCGGCAACCTCTTCTTCCCGATCTCGTACATCTTCGGCGACGTGCTGACCGAGGTCTACGGCTATGCGCGCACGCGCAAGGTCATCTGGGCCGGCTTCATCTCGATGATCTTCGCGACCATCATGGGCCTTTGCGTGATCCACATGCCCGCGGATCCGGACGAGCCCTTCAACGCCGTGATCCAGCCCGCCCTCGAGGTCGTCTTCGGAAATACCTGGCGGATCGTCGTCGCGTCGATCGTCGCCTTCTGGTGCGGGGACTTCGTGAACAGCTACGTCATGGCGAAGATGAAGGTCTGGACCGAGGGCCGCCATCTCTGGTCGCGCACGATCGGATCGACCGCCGTCGGCCAGCTCGTCGACAGCGCGCTCTTCTACCCGATCGCGTTTCTCGGAACGTGGGAGTCCGGGACGATGATGAAGGTCATCGCCTTCAACTGGGCGTTCAAGGTCTCCGTCGAGG
>CAZFKD010000354.1:0-5123 GCA_964519695.1 uncultured Spirochaetaceae bacterium | reverse complement strand
CGAGGCCGTGCGGGCGATGCGTGGATGAGCTTCACGGGCATTCGAATTCGATGGGGATGCGTGACGCGCGAGCACGCGCGCCGGCCTGCGGGAGCTCCGATTGCCTGATCGGTCCAAATCGCTGCACTGCGTCCCGCGGAGCCGACGAGGGGGGCGAAAGAAGCGAGCATGGCAGGCGACGCTCGCCCCGTTGATGGGTCTCGCGCTGCTCGTCCTCGGGCTCCGATCGGAACTCGCGACCGCCTCGATCGCGACGGACGCGACCGAGACGAAGGCGGCGAGCGAGCGGTACGGAGCGAACGCGCTCCACCGCTTCGTGTTCGGCGACGGCTATCGCGAGCTCTGGTCGACGCCCCTCGAGCTGCCCGTGCTCGACCTCGAGCACGAGGCCGGGGGGCTCGTCGCGACGCGCCGCTTCGGAGGCCTCCAGACCGCCGTGCTCGCCTTCGCCAATCCCGAGGGCCGCTCGTTCACGTTCCGGGCGAGCGACAAGAATCCCGCCGCCGTCCTGCATCCGATGCTGCTCGACACGATCGTCGAGCGCCTCGTTCAGGATCACATGTCGGCCCAGCATCCGGGCGGCGCGCTCGCGGCCGGCGTGATCGCCGAGCGCGCGGGCCTGCTCGGGGTCGACGAGCGCCTGGTCGTGCTCCCCGACGATCCCCGCCTCGGCCCCCATCGCGAAGAATTCGCCGGTCGGGTCGGCACCTTCTTCGAGTACCCGATCCCGCGTTCGGCGACCCAGCCGGGCTTCCACGGTGCGAGCGAGATCCTCGGCTACGAGGATCTCTACGCGGCGCTCGCCGAGGACGACGCGATCCGCGTCGATGCCCGCGCCTTCCTGCGGGCTCGGCTCGTCGACCTGCTGATCGGCGACTTCGATCGCCACAGGAAGCAGTGGCGCTGGGCGAAGCTGCCGGACTCGCCGCTCTGGCAGCCGATCCCGGAAGACCGCGACATGGCCTTCGTCCGCGCCGATGGCCTCGCGCTGGCGATTGGTCGGATCTACGTCCCGATCCTGCAGCGCTACGACGGCGACTACCCGGGCATGACGGGCCTCACGCTCCATGGCTGGGAGCAGGATCGCTGGATCCTCCCCGCCCTCGCCTGGCGCGACTGGGAGCCGATCGTCGCGGACCTGCAAGTGCGCCTCGACGACGCCACGATCGAGCGCGCGGTCGCGGCGCTCCCCGAGCCCTGGGCGCAGCGCGACGGGCCCCGACTCGCGAAGGCGCTGCGCGGCCGCCGCGACGGCCTCGCGAAAGCGGCGCGCCGCTACTTCGAACATCTCGCGCGCGAGGTGGATGTCCAGACCTCGAACGCGGCCCACGACGTCGCCGTCACGCGAGAGCCGAACGGCCGGACGCGCGTCGTCGTCCGCCGCAGGAGCGATGGCGACGACTCGCCGGGCGAGCCGCTCTTCGCGCGCCGCTTCGATCCCGATACGACCAGGGAAATCCGGATCTACCTGCGCGGCGGAGACGATCGCGTCGTCGTCGCCGGCGGCCCGGGCCCGATCCGTCTGCACGTCGTCGCCGAAGGCGGCCGCAAGCGGATCGACGACCGCGAGGGCGGCGGCACGCAGGTCCACGCGCCCGGCGGCGAGTCCGAGATCCTCGAAGGCCCGCGTACCCGGATCGATCGCAAGCCCTACGTCCCGCCCTTCAAGCGGACCGGCTTCGTCGACATCGAAGAAGTTCCGCCTCGCGATTGGGGCAGCGAGACGATCCCGATCCCGGAGCTCGGCTACGAGCCGGATGTCGGTCCCTTCCTCGGCGCCCAGGTTCGACATACCCGCTACGGCTTTCGCCGCCATCCCTGGAGCAGCCGGCAGAGCCTCGGGTTCGGCTGGGCCGCCGTCGCCCGCGAGCCGCGCGTGCGTTATTCGGGACGCTTCCGGCCGGAGAACTCGCCCTGGCTCGCCGGCCTCGACCTGTCGTATTCGGGAATCGACGTCCTGCGCTTCTACGGCGAGGGCAACGAGACGAGGAACGTCGGCAGCGACCGCTTCTTCCGCGTGCGCAACCAGCAGTTCCGCCTGATGCCGAGCGGGCTGGCCGAGCTCGCCGACGATCGCGTCCGCGTCTCGGGCGGTCCCTTCGCGCAGTACTCGCGCACGTTCCAGGGCGAGCGGCTCATCGACCAGCTCGAGCCCTACGGCAACGGCGAGTTCGGTCTGATCGGCGCCGAGGCCCGGCTCGAGGTCGATACGCGGCGCTCGGTCCCTTCGATCGCCGAGCAGCTCGAGCTGCCCTATCACGAGAACCCCGCCGCCGGTCATCCGACGAGCGGGATCCACCTCGACCTGATGGCCCGCCTGCATCCGCCGGTCTGGGGCGTCGAGCGGACCTACGGATCGCTGCGCGGATCGCTCGCCGGCTATCTCACGCCCGGCGAGCAGGATCGCGTCACCCTCGCGCTGCGCGTCGGCGGGCAGCAGAACTTCGGCCGTACGCCCTACTTCGACCTCGCCTACGTCGGCGGCGGCCGATTCTTCAGTGGCGCGACGTCGAACCGGGGCTTCCGCACCCAGCGCTTCGCCGGCAAGGCCTCCGTCTACGGGAACGCGGATCTCCGCGTCGCGCTCTTCCGGCCGAAGATCGTCGTCCCGGGCGATCTCGGCATCCTGGCCTTCGCCGACGTCGGACGCGTCTTCGCCGACCACGAGAGCTCGGACGATTGGCATCCGAGCGGCGGAGCCGGCGTCTGGTTCGCGCCGCTCGTGCGGACGAACACGATCAGCCTGTCCGTCGCCGACAGCCGCGAGGAGACCCTCGCCTACCTCCGGATCGGATTCCACTACTGAGAGGCCGTGAAGATTTCGTCTCGGTCGCGGCGCGATGATGGCCGATGCCGCCGAGAGCGCGTCCCGATCCCGATCCGCGCGATTCCGGTACAATGCCGCGGCGCGCGTCCCCAGCCGGGTGGAGCCTCCGACTTGATCCCCACCGCGAATTCCGCGTCCGACGAGCGTTCGATGCGGGCGACGGCCCGCTTGCGCAGGTCCGCCGCCGTCACGCTCGGCGGTGTGATGGCGGGCCACGTGCTGCTCGAGACGGCCTGCGACTCGCTCTTCCTCGCGAACGTCGCCGTCGATCGCCTGCCCTTCATCACCATCGCGATCGCCGTGCTCGCCATTCCCATCTCCCGCGGCCGCACGGGCGACGGAGCCCGGCTCGCCCTCCTGGCACTGCAGCTCGCTGCCGCGGTCGGAACCATCGGCCTGGCCGTGCTCGTCGGCGGGTCGCGGCTCTGGGTCTATTATGCGTTGTCGCTCTGGGCGGGCATCGTGACGAGCCTGATCGTCGTGCGATTCTGGCTCCTGCTGGGCGATCTCTTCACGATCGTCGAGGGCAAGCGCATCTTCGCCGGCGTCGCGATGGGCGGCGGGATCGGCGCGCTGGTCGGCTCGGGCATCGCGGCGCTCGCGGCGCCCGTCTGGGGCGGTCAGGGCCTGCTCGTCGTCTCCGCGGCGGCCTTCGCGCTGTCGGCGCTCGGCCCGGCGCTCGAGCTCGGCGTGGTCCGGCCGAGCCGGTCGAGACGGGTCTTCAGCGAGGAATCCGTCGCCCCCGATTCGCTCGGCGCCAGCATGCAGTCGCTCGTCTCCGACGCCTACGCATCGCGCATCGCGCTGCTCGTCCTGCTCGGCGGCATCACGTTGACGCTCGGGGACTTCCTCTTCAAGAGCGTGCTGACGACCGAGATCCCCGCCGCCGAGCTCGCGACCTGGCTCTCGCGCATCTACCTCGGGCTGAACGTGCTCTCGCTCGGCATGCTCGCGATCGGGGTGACGCCGATCCTGCGCGGGCTCGGCGTCGATCGTTCGCTCTCGGTCCTGCCCGGCTTGATCGCCGTCGCGGCGATCGGGACGCTGGCGGGCTTCGCGCTCGCCTCGGTCGTCTTCCTCAAGCTCTGCGACGGCACGCTGCGCTATTCGCTCCACAAGACGGCGTCCGAGCTGCTGTACCTGCCGATGTCCTCGCGACTGCGCAGCGCGATCAAGGGGGCCGTCGACATCGCGGGTCAGACCTTCGCCAAGGCGCTCGCGTCGCTGCTGCTGCTGGGGCTCGTGCTGCTGCCGGAACCGCAGATCGCCGTCGCGGTCGCGGCGCTGGTCTCGGCGCTGATCTGGGTGCTCTCGAGCCTGATGCTGCGCCGGCCCTATCTCGACGTCTTCCGGCGCACCCTGCGCGAAGGCGCCATCGAGACCGAGATCGAGCATCCCGAGCTCGACATCGATTCGGTCGGCTCGCTGATCCGCACGCTCTCCGATCCCGACGAGCGCCACGTCCTCGCCGCGATGCGGATCCTGAGCGAGCAGGACCACGTCGACCTGATCCCGAGCCTGATCCTCTACCACCCGCGTGCGAAGGTCGTCGCCCACGCCCTCGACCTGTTCGCCGCGACCCACCGCGACGATCTCGCGCTCTTCCTCGATCGGCTGATCGACCACGAAGACGCGATGGTCCGCGCGGCCGCCGTCCGAGCGACCTGGATCGTCCAGCCCGACATCCCGCGTCTCGAGGCCCTGCGGACGAACCACTGCGCGGTCGTGCGCGTCAGCTCCGTCGCCGGCCTGCTCGCGCTCGGCGCCGCGCCGGAGTCGGACTACGCCGCATCGCTGCAGGAAGCGCTCGACTACCCCAGCTCCGAGCCGCGCCTGGCCGCTTCGATCGCGGCGCGGCTCCGCTACCACCCGGTCAATCGCAATGCGCTGCTTCGCATGGCGGAAGACCCGGATGCGGAAGTCGCCCGCGAAGCCGTCCGCGCGATCTCCGAGAGCCTCGATCCCTGGTACACACCGGCCCTCGTCGGCCTGCTCGGCGATCGCCGCATCCGCGACGGCGTGCGGCACGCGCTCCTCGCGCGCGGCGACGCTGCGCTCGAAGTGCTCGCGAAGGCGCTCGTCGATCCGTCGACGCCGACCTCGGTCCTGCGGCACGTGCCGCGCACCGTCGCCCTGTTCGGGTCGCCGGAGGCCGCGCGCGTCCTCGTCGAGAGCCTCTCGCAGGTCGAGAGCGGCATGGTGCGGTTCAAGCTGCTGAGGGGCCTCGAGACGCTGCTGCGCGAGCAGCGCGAGCGCGTGGGCCTGCGCGGCGCGGCGCTCGCCATGTCGATCGACC
>CAZFKD010000353.1:0-5148 GCA_964519695.1 uncultured Spirochaetaceae bacterium | reverse complement strand
GCTGGCGGAGCAGGCCGGCGATCTCGCTGCGGCGGCTCAGGCGTTCGAATCGGCGGCCGCCGTCGCGAGCTATCCGCTCCGGGCAGGGGCTCTCGCGGATGCGGCGCGTTGCTGGATCCTGGCGGGCGACGACGCCAAGGGACTCGCGGCCTATCAACGCCTCGAGGCCGAGTTTCCCGATCAAGCGATCCCGCCCGCGGTCGAGGCGCTGGTGGAAGAGCTGAAGGCGGCAACCTGAGCGGGGAGAGAACGAGCACGCGCGGTGAGCGCTGGTCCGAGCAGTCCCCATCTACATCTACACCGCCGATAAGATAGATTATGTCAACTGACTCACGATGCGCCGCGGCTCGACGATCGCCCGGGTTCCGATCCGCTGCCCAGGACCGCGGCATCCTCGGCTTGCTTCTGCAGCTGCTCCTGGTCGGCATTGCGGCGGAGCAGCTCCCCCCCAATATCGCATCCGCCGAAGACTTCGAGCGCGCTGCCGGAGCGCGCGCCCGGCCCTTGGCGCTCGCTCGAGCGGCAATTCCCGACGATCCGGCTAGCGAACCGCAGCTCCGGCTGGCGGACCTCGAGGGACGCTGGCGCCAAATCGAGGATCCCGCAGCGACCCAGGCTCGCCTCATCGCCATCGACGCGGCGGTCGAGCCCCTGACCTGGGTCGTGCGAAAGATGGCGTCCGGAGTCCTTCGCTCCTCGACTGCTCCGCGGCCGACGCTCGACTTCGTCTGGGATGGAAAGCGGCTCCACGAACGCGTTCCGGGACGACATCGGATCGAGACCCGGGTCGTCGAGCCAGGAGCCGCTGCATTCCGGGCAATCGATCCGCGCGGCGAGCCGTTCGAAGGCGCATGGGACTGGACGCCGGATGGTCTGCGACTTCGCTGGGAGCAGCCCCAGGCGCATGGCTCGAATCTCTACCGGATTTCGCCCGACAGAGGGACGCTCAGCGTCGATCACACGATCGAGGTCACTGCGCTCTCCGGGCTGCGACCGATCGTCTACCGCTCGCATTTCGCCAAGGAAGACCTGCCTGCGGTCGCCAGCGACGCAGCGGCCCAGGAACCTTGATCCGGATCGCTCGGCCATCCATCGCCGAGCGCGCATCCGACTCGAGCGGATGTTTTTCGCCCCGGTTTGTCGACTCGGTCCCAGCCGGGTCGCAGCACTGGCCGGATGCCGCCCGAACCGCTAAAAGCACGAGCGCTCGACCGTCCGGACAAGCGCGCGAATCGGCTGATCCAGCCTTCGGATCCGCTGCTCGGAGAACGCCGCGGACGAAGATCGAGATCGGCGGCTCACCCTGCCCCGAGCCCGCGCGCCCGGGGCCGACGGCACGTTCACGGAGACAGAGAGACGCATGAGTCCGACCAAGAAGAAGGCGCCCGCCCCGAAGAAGACCACCACGAAGAAGACCACCACGAAGACGGCCACCACGAAGACGGCCGCTTCGAAGCCGTCGCCCGCGGCGAAGCCCGGCAAGTCGTCGAAGTCCGAGAAGCCGGCGCCCGCCCGAAAGGCGGCCGCCCGGGCGACGACGCCGACGTCGGCCCGCAAGACGAGTCCGCCCGCGAAGGCCGGCGACAAGAAGAGCGTCGCCAAGAAGGTCGAAAAGACCGAGAAGATCGCGGAAAAGCCGGCCACGAAGCCCGCGGAGGCGAAGGCGACGCCCGACAAGTCCGCCGCAAAGGCTGCCGCGAAGGCGACGCCCGCCGCGCCCCCGGAAACGAAGGCGACGAGCAAGCCTGCTCCTGCCGCAAAAAGCAAGGCCACGACCGGCAAGCCGGCCGAGGGCGAAGCGACGGCTTCCCCCACGCCCGCCAAGCGCAGCAAGCCCCGAAAGCCGGTGACGCCGACAGGTCCCCGGCATCCGAAGCGCGGGTATCGCTGGTCGTGCTACAGCTGCGGCGCGAAGTTCTACGACCTCGGCAGGGACGAGCCGCTCTGTCCGAAATGCGGCGCCGATCAGCGCGACCGACCGGCCGACGAGCCGCGCCAGAACATCCCGGATCCGGCCCGTCCGCGGGTCGTCCGGCCGATGGCGCAGCTGCTCGACGACGACGAGCCGGTCGCGCCGCTGGTCGAAGACGATCTTGGCCTCGACGACGTCGTCGAAGCCGGCGACATGTTCGAGGGCGATGGCGACATCACGCATCTCGAGCTCGACCCGGCCGAGCTGGTCGAGGAGAGCATCGAGGCCGGCGAGCCCGACGAGTACTGAGCGGTCGTGAAGGGATCGCCTCGGCCGCGGCGCTGCCGCGTGGCGGGGCGACCTCAGAACGAGGTCAGGCGGCGTAGATGCAGCGCCGCGCCGTACGCGGTACCGGCCCTCTGCGCGAGTTCCGCGTCGAGTGCGGCGAGGGCCGCTTCCTGCGCCGCGACCTCGCTCGCGGCGTCCCGGATGGCATTGCTCGCGCGCGTGGTGCGATTGAACTGCGCCGCGTTGTCGCCGACCGATCCCCGATCGCGTGCCCCACGCAGGCGATTGTCGCGTGCCCGCTCGAAGCGGGCACGGCTCGTTTCGAGCTCCGCAGCCACGGCCTCGCGCAGGAGCGATACCTCGCGATGCGTGTAGCTCGAGTACGGCCGCACCTGCGCGCTCTCATGCTCGAGCCGATAGTTCCGGTAATAGTTCCAGGCGCCGAGGCCCAGCAGCACGGCGAGCAGGAGCGCCAGCGATCCGGTGGAGTTGCCGGCGATGCGGCGTCGGTCGTTCGGTCGGTTCATGGCGGCCTCTGCGCGAGATCCGGAGCGGACCCGAGCGAGGCGCTCATCGGCCGGGCGCGGGCTCCGCTCAATGCCCGCTTCTCGAGATCGCCTCGGCGGCGGCCGTCCCGCCGGCGCCGACGGCGCTCGCTCGGTAGATCGTCCGATAGGCCTCGACGCTGCGCAGCACCCGCTTCACGTAGCTCTGGGTCTCCGCATACGGAATCGACTCGACCCATTCGTCGTCGGGCCGGCCGTCCCCCGGCGCCCAGTCGGCGACGACATGGGGCCCGGCGTTGTAGCTGGCCACCGAGGCCGACAGCCGCTTCGGGAAGCGCGCTCCGAGCTCGCCCAGATAGGAAGAGCCGAGCTCGATGTTGGTCTGCGGATCGAACAGGTCGTCCGGGTGGAAGGAAGTGCGACCGATCCGGTCCGCCAGGGTCGCGCCGGTATCGCGCATGATCTGCAGGAGACCGCGGGCCCCCACCGGTGAGATGACCTTCGGCCGATACCCGCTCTCCTCTCGCATGATCGCGTAGACGAGCTCCGGATGGACGCTGCCGGGAGAGCGGGTCGCCGATTCGACGAGCTCGGAGAAAGCGTAGGGCCAGGCCATCTTCCACACCTCCTCGCGCCCCTCGATCGGCCCGCGCGCGAGCTCGAGCTCGTAGGCCTCCACGACCAGACGCTGCGCCGTGTGATAGTCGGCCGCCGCCGTGAGCAGACGCGAGAGCTCCAGCCGGTCCTCGAGACCGCCCGCTAGCCGGACGAGGCGCCCGGTTTCGGAGGCGCCCGCGTCGAGGAGACCTGCTTCGACGAGGATGCGCACACGCGCGAGCGCGCTCGGTGTCAGCCGGCGCCGGCCCGACGGGATCGCTCGCCCCTTCGGCGAAATCGCCGCGTCGGCCACGTGGGCCTTCGAACGCCAGCCGTAGTAGGAGAGTGGATAGTCACGCGCGAGCGCGGTGAACGCTTCGGCGGCCGCGTCGCGCTCGCCGGACTGCGCGAGCGCGCGGGCGCGCCAGTATTCGGGCTTCAGTCGTGCGATCGGATCCGTCGTCGCGCGCGCCAGCGCCTCGAAGCGCTCGGCCGCCTCCGCGAATCGCCGATGACGATAATCTGCCCAGCCCAGCTTCCAGAGCGCCGTTCGCGAGAGCTCGCCCTGTCGCGGTTCGTCCGCGAGCCAGACGAGATGGACACGCGCCTCTTCTTCGCGTTTGCGGCCCTCGAGCAGACTCGCGGCGAAGAACCGCGCGTCGGACTGGTTCGGCCCGGGCTGGCGGGCGAGCTGCTCGAAGGCGGCGATCGACTCGGGGACACGATCGGCGCGGGCGAGCGAGCGGGCGCGCCAGATCGGGATGTCGCCCGTCTGGGGCAACGCCTCGAAGGCCGCGAGCGCTGCGGGGTAACGCCGCAGGCGAAAGAGCGTGTGCGCGCGCTGGGTCATCGTCTTCGCGCGGAGCGTTCCGGGCAGGCCGATCGCGAGGGCGCGATCATAGGCTTCGAGGGCCTCTTCGTTGTGGAGCTCGGAGAAGAGGCGATCCCCGCGCTGACGCCATTCTTCCGCCGTTCGCACGGCCCTTCCGGGGACGGCTTCGAGCGCGTCGAGGCGATCCGAGGCGAGGCGGGCTTCAGGACTCGCCGGATGTCGGCTCCAAAGCCGAAGCCAGCTGTCTCGAGCGGCCTTCGAATCGCCCGCGCGATCCTGGCTCTCCGAGATCCGGGCGAGCAGTGCCGAGCGGGCTTCCGGCGTCTCGGCCTCCGAATAGGCGAGCGCCCACGCCGAGCGCGCCGCGGCTTCTTCGCCCTGCTGCCGATGGAGCTCACCCTTCAGCGTATAGAGCTCCGAGCGCAGCGGTGTGTTCGGGTGGTCCGCGAGCGTGCGATCGATCTCGCGCTGGGCGTCCGCCCCGCTTTCGGCATCGCGAAGCGATCGTGCCCGGAGCCAGCCGGCGTAGTCGGCGACGATCGAATGACGCTGGCCGAGCGCCTCGAAGATCCGATCCGCACGCTCATGCGCGCCCCGTGCGCTCGCGGCGATGCCCTCGCGCAGCAGCGCCGCGGGATCGGCGAGCAGGGTCTCGTCGAGCGGTGCCTCGTCGGGGACGACCGGGGTGATCTGCGTCGCCTCCGACGCAGCGGGGGGGGCTTCCGCATGCAGCCTGCCGATCGGGGCGGTCGCCGACGCCAGGAGCGCGACGAGCGCGAAGATCGGGATCGTCGTGCTCGCTTCGGGTCGTGCCGCAACGGCGCGGGTGGCGCGAAAGGTGGGACGCGCGGTCGCGCGCGGTCGCACGATTCTCAACGACATTCGAGAACAGATCGGCAAGCGGAATCTCCATCGGGTTCGGCTCGGCAAGACACTGCGCAGCCCGGGTCGCCATCGCATGTCCGGCATTCTGGCCTCGGGATTCATGCTGTCAATTGTCGCCACCGAGCGCT
>CAZFKD010000352.1:2705-5172 GCA_964519695.1 uncultured Spirochaetaceae bacterium | reverse complement strand
GCGGTGCATCGCCTCGACGTCTTCGCGCGAGGCGGCGTCGGCGCCGGGCCGCCGATAGGTCGTCGCGAGGGTGATCGACTCGCCGACGGACGCGCCGGGGAAGAGCCGGAACATCGAGACGACGGGTGTCTGGCCGTCGAGGGCGTGGGTGAACGCGAAGGTCGTGTTCGGGAAGACGGCGTGGACGGCCTGGTAGCTCATGGCGGGCCATTCGCCCTCGGGCTTCTCGAGCAGGGCTTCGTAGTCGCGGCCGGCGCCGCTGTAGCGATGGTGAAGCCCGTAATGATCGAAGATCGCGACCTGCGGATAGAGGTTCTTCGAGAGCGAATCGCGGTGGAGCACCGCGACGTGGTAGACCTCGCAGAAGGTGTCGTAGGCGAACTTCCAGTTGGCGGCGACGGGCAGGACGTCCTCGCAGACGCGCTCGAGCGCGCCGAGCTCGAGGGCGGCGAAGAGCGGCGCCGCCGGGCCGAGAAAGCCCGGGACGTCGATCGACTCCTCGTCGCCCGGTCGCGCACGCACGAAGATCATGCCGCCCCACTCCCCGACCGGAACGCGCACCAGCCGCGGCGCCGCGCCGCCGCCGGCTTCGCTGCTTGCTTCGCCGCTTCCTTCGCTGCTTCCTGCGCCGCCCTCGAAGGCCCGCGCGACGGGCCGCGCCACGAGGGCGCCCTCGAGATCGTAGGTCCAGGCGTGGAATGGACAGGCCAGGCGGCGCGTCGGCGTGCAATCCGAAACCAGGCGCGCGCCCCGATGCGGGCAGAAGTTGAGGAAGGCGTTCAAACGCCCCTGCTCCCCGCGCACGACGAGGATCGGCGGCCCGGCCGCATCGAAGAGGATCCGGTCGCCCGGCTTCGCGAGCTCGCCGGAGAATCCGACGAGCAGCGGCACGTCGCGGAAGACGCGCTCGCGTTCGGCCTCGAAGCGGACGGGATCGACATAGCTCGCGGCGGGGATGCCGGTCGGCGCGGGATCGAGATCGGTGAGATCGCCGGAGCGGATGTGGGCGACGAGGCGACGCTGCATCGAGCGCCACTCGGCGGCGAGATCGACGGGCTGCGGGTCTGAGGTGCGCCGCATCGAAGAGGTCTCCTGCCCTGCTCCGCTCCGCAGCACGACGCGGGGCCTAACGAATGAACCGTTCCCCGAACGCCTCGATCGCGTCGATCTTCGCGCCGAGCGAGGCCGTGCGCTCGTCGCCATACGGCCAGGCCGAGCCCATCGTCGAGGTGACCCCGCGCTTCGCGAGCCCTTCGTAGAGCGCCTCCCCGGGCTCGGCGTTCGGGATCACGAAGACCTCGAAATCCGCCTTCGCCTCGCCGGTCGCGTCGCAGTGGCGGGCGAGACGCGCTGCGAGGTCGGCGAGCAGGGCATGGATCTCCGGCAGGTCGTAGTTCATCCCGAGCCAGCCATCCTGGCGCACCGCCCGTGCGAGCGCGGCCGGGCTCTTGCCGCCGACCCAGATCGGCACCGGCCGCTTCGGCTTCGGCGAGATGCCCGCGGCCTCGAAGTCGAAGAAGCGGCCGTGATGTTCGACGCTCTCGCGCGTCCAGAAGGCGCGGATGATCTCGAGCATCTCGTCCATCCGCCGGCCGCGAACCCGGACGGGATGGCCGAGTAGCGCGATCTCCTCCTCGAGCCAGCCCGCGCCGACGCCGAAGCGGAAGCGGCTGTCCGAGAGGCGATCGAGGGTCGCGACCTGGCTCGCGACCGAGAACGGCTCGCGCATCGGCAATACGTAGACGTAGCTCATCGCGAGCAGCCGGCGCGTCGCCGCGAGCACGCTCGCCGCCGTCACCAGCGGATCCGGAAACGGCGAGCGATGGTCGAAGGGCGCCTCGCCGCCGGAGGGATGCTGCGCGGCGAATCGCAGCGGAACGCAGACGTGATCCGCCAGCGCGATGCCCGTATAGCCGGCGCGTTCGGCGGCGCGGGCGACCTCGAGGGTCTGGTCCGGATCTTCGTCGATGTAGCTCAGCCAGAAATCCATCAGCGGCTCCGATTCGCGGGCGCGAGCGCCTCGAGCGTCGGCCACCAAGGCTCGCTCTTCGCCTCGGGATGAAGCGGATGCAGGCAGACGTGATTGGCTCCGGCGGCCTCGTGCTCCGCGAGCCGGCGATCGATCGCGTCCGCATCGCCCGAGGCGACGAGCGCATCGATCAGCCGATCCGAGAGCCCGCCTTCGAAGTCCTTCGCCTCGAAGCCCTGGCGGATCAGACTGCTCTGGTAATTCGGAAGCGTGAGCCCCATCGCGAGGGCCGGCGCCGCGCGGGCGATCGCGCGCGCCTTCGTGCGGTCGGGCTCGAGCAGGACCTTGTGCTCGCAGCAGAGCAGACGATCCGGACCGAGGATCTTGCGCGCCTCGCGCGTATGCTCGGGGATCACCATGTAGGGATGCGCGCCGTCCGCCCGCTCGCGGGCGAGCCCGAGCATCTTCGGCCCGAGGGCGGCGAGCAGGACCGGCGGG
>CAZFKD010000352.1:0-2695 GCA_964519695.1 uncultured Spirochaetaceae bacterium | reverse complement strand
GATCGCGCCGTAGTCCGCCGCGTCGTAGCGATCGAGATAGGCCCTCATCGCCGAGAGCGGCGGCCCGTAGGCATGGCCGCGGACGTCCTCGACGAGCAGCCGATGCGAGACCCCGATGCCGAGCAGGAAGCGGCCGCGCGACTGCTCGGCGAGGGTGTACTGCGCGGCCTTCATCGCCAAGGCGTCGCGGGCATAGATGTTGGCGATGCCCGTCGCGACGACGAGCGTCTCGGTATGGTCGAGCAGCCGCGCCGCGAGCACGAAGGGATCGCGCCCCCCGACCTCCGGGAGCCAGAGCGCCGAATAACCGAGCGCCTCGAGCCGGCGCGCGAAGGCGACGGCCTCGCGGCTCCCGAGCCCGTCGGGATAGAAGAAGACGCCACGTCCACCGAGCTGCATCGAATGACTCCCCGCTCCGGCCGACGCGCGCCGCGCGATCCCCGCGCTCCACCGCTCCGCACCGCTCCACAGCTTCGGGAGCGCCCGCGCGCGCGTCAACCCTCCCGGCCCCGGGAAGCCGGCGCTCGGCGGGCCGAGCGGTATCGTCGGCGGACGCGAGGGCAGGGCGGCGAGCCGGAAGCCTGGAGGCGAGCGAGATGGCGAAGAAGGACAGGACGACGAAGCCGCAGACGGGGAATGCGGAGAACGGAGCGGCGACGGCCGACGCGAGCGCCGCCTTCGATCGCCGCGAGCGCTGGAAGCCCGCGCCGCGCCCGGAATGGGTCGCGCGCATCAACGCCGAAGGAGAGCTCTTCGACAAGCGCTCGATCGTCCCCCTCGACGAGAACTCGCTGCTCGCGAGCGCCCGGGAGAACACGGGCCTCTCCGATTTCGGCGACGACGGCTGGATCGAGCATTTCCGCGTCCTGATCCGGGCGATCGAGGAGGAGGCTCGCCTCAACCTCATGGGCCGCATCCTGACGCGCATCGACTTCGTCTCCTATCTCGAGACGCGCCTGCGGATCCAGGACGCCTATCGCCGCCATCCCGAGATCGAAGACGAGGTCATCCATCAGCCCGTCATGATCCTGGGCCACGGCCGCACGGGCACGACGATCCTCCACGAGGTCCTCTCGACCGACCCGCGCTTTCGCGTCGTGAAGCGCTGGGAGGCGATGTTCCCCTGCCCGCCGCCCGAGGAGGCGACCTACCTCTCCGACCCGCGCATCCCCCTCGCCGATGCGCGCATCAAGGTCTTCGACCGCGTGACCCCCGAATGGACGGCGATGCACGCCTTCGGCGGCGAGCTGCCCGTCGAATGCGCCGAGTATCTCTACGCCTCGTTCCTCTCGAACGTCTTCGTCTTCTCCTTCCAGATCCCGAGCTATGCCGCGCATCTCGCGAAGCAGGACGTCCTGCCGACGATCCGCTGGCATCAGCGCTTCCTGAAGCTGCTGCAGTGGAAATACAAGAAGGAACACTGGCTGCTCAAGAACCCGATCTGGATCGACTACATCCCGCGCGTGCTCGAGGTCTACCCGGACGCGAAGATCGTGCTGACCCACCGCGACCCGATCACCGTCGGCGATTCCTTCGTCAACGTCATGGGCACGATCTTCTGGTGGCGCACCGACGATCCCTGGGGCGGCGGCATGCTCGACGAGCTCGTCATGGCCGACGGCCGCGCCGCGACCCACGCGAACCTGATGCGCTGGATGCAGGACGGCACGCTGAAGCAGGGCTCCGTCGCGAACGTCCAGTACGCGGACTTCATGGCCGACGCGCCGGGGACGGCCCTGAAGATGTACGGCGATCTCGGACTCGCATGGAACCCGAGCGTCGGGACGCGGATCCGCGACTATCTGGCCGCGAAGCCGCAGGGCAGCCACGGGAAATTCGACTACGAACGCGCGACGCCCGCGCAGATCGCCCACGAGCGGGCCCGATTCGAGGCCTATCAGGACTTCTTCGGGGTGCCGAACGAGATCTGAGGCGCGTTCGGATCGTTCGATCCGGAACGAGAACGCGAGAGGTGGGTCTAGGGCGACGGGATGCGGGCGATCGAATGAATCTCTACGTACTCATGGCGACGGGCGCCGCTTTTCTCGTCGTCCTTGCGCTTCCCCTCCGCCGTCTTTCTCCGCGAGCGGGCGGAACGGAATGGGCGCTGGCCTGGTGTGCCCTCTTCACGGCCGGCGTGACGCTGCGCCTCTCGGAGTCGGCCGTCGGGCTGCGGTTTCTCTATCCCGCGATGGGCACCGTATTCGCCGGATTGTTGTACGCCGGCGCGCGCCGCTACGGGGGAAGATCCGTTCCGCGGGCCCTCTGGCCCTTGCTCGGGGCGATCGCGACGGCACGGGGCATCCTCGTCTTCGCGGCCCCTCCGCTCGTCACGACGCTCGGGGCGACCGCCGCGATCTCGTCCGGAGCGCTGCTCTCGATCCACGAAATTCTTCGCGTCGGGCGCCTTCGGCCTTCGGGGCCGGCGGAACGGCTGCTGCTCTTCGGCCTCGCCGCGCTCGTGCCGATCTCGAGCGTCTACGAGTGGACCAAGTTCCGGGGCGCCGACCTGCAGTTCGGATATTTCCTGTGGCTGGTCGGCAGCTGCTTCGTCTCGGGGACGCAGATCGCCGCCATCTTCGAGCAGTACCTCGGCGATCTCGAGCGCCGGCTCGCCGAACGGGGCGAGCAGCTGCGCGCCTCAATGCTCCGAAACGAAGAGCACCAGCGACTGGTGGCGATCGGCACCCTCACG
>CAZFKD010000351.1:0-5181 GCA_964519695.1 uncultured Spirochaetaceae bacterium | reverse complement strand
CGCGCCGACCCGGCTCGGCCCGGTCGTCTTCGGCCCCGTCCCGATCCAGATCGCCCCGTGCGATTCGCCCCTCTTCCGATCCCTCGGCGCGCTCGCGCCCGCCCCGGCGACGCCCCCGGCGTCCGAAGCGCGACTCGGCGCCCTCGCCCGCAGCGCGCGAAACGAGATCGATCGCAGCCCCGGATTTTCCGGCAATGACGCGAAACTCGAACGAGAGCGTCAGCGCGGCGACCGCCCGCTCGAGACCCGGCGCGAAGCGCTCGGCGGTCAATACCAGCCGCGGCCGCCCGAGCCGCAGCGGCGGACCCGCGTCCGCGAGCAGGAGCGGCAGGAGCGGTGCGAGGTTCGAGAGCGACTCGAGCACCGCGCAGAGCGCGGTCCATTCGAATTCCTCGCGAACGGCCACGACGACGGGTGTCCCCGCGGCGTCGACCCCGACGGCGTCGACGAGATCGAGTTCGGCACCGGGCGAAGGCCAGGCCCGAACGCAGCGCAGCTCGCTGCCCGAAGCGAGCTGGGCGACCACGCGCCCGCGCAGCCCGTCCTCGCCGTCCCGGACCTTGTGATCATTGAGGCGCCTGCGCAGCTGCCCCTCGAGACCGTCGAGCGCGCCCGCGAGGTCGGTTGCCGACAGCGGCGTCGCTTGGCGTCCGCCGACCTGCGTCTCGAGCACGGCGTTCTCGCCTTCGGTGCGGATCTCCGCGACCCGCCGCGCGAGGACGACCAGCTCGAGCCGATCGATCCCGACGCGCACGGCGCCCCCGTGCTTGGCCGCGAGCCCTTCGAGCGAAGCGGCGGCGCGGATGAACGCAGCGCGCGCTTCGCTCGACGTCATGCGCGCCGCGAGCTGGACGGGACTCGCCGCCAGCAGCCTCGGCACCCGCTCACTCTCGACCCCCGCGCCGCCGTCGCCGAGGCGCACCGCGGCGATCGGCTCGACACGAAACGGCGTCTGCCCGATCCAGTCGAGCAGCTGGCGGGTCGCCGTCGGCCAGTGCGGAGCGACGACGAACAGCGTGCCCGTGAACGGCTCGGACGCCCCGGTCGGCTGCGCGGCCGCGAGCCCCGCCACGAGCGCTTCGGAGGCCGAGCTCGGCGAGAAGGCGACGATCGCCTGCGCACCGCCATCGAGCGTCGCGCGCGCGAGCGCAGCGATCGTGTTCGGGACCTCCGCATCGGTCCACGGCTCGAAGGCCGTCGTCGGGATCAACCCCTCCGCGAGAATTTGCGGCCACCATGCACTGCCGTCGATCGCGCTGCGCTGGCCGCCTTCGAGACCGCGCCGCCGCCGCGAGAATCGCCTCATCATCGTTCGCTACTCCCCTCGTCCTTCAGGGTCTCTCGTTTCGGGGCTTCCTTCTTCAAGGATTCCAGGAACGGACCGAACACCGCGTCGATCCGCGCGCGCGCGAGCGCACGATTTTCCTCTGCCCCCTCGGCGCCGACCAGCCCGGCCGACACCACCAACAACGCACGCGCCCCTTCCGGGTCCTCGCGCTTCCACTCGATCCAGGCCCATTCCGCGAGCTGCTCGGCCAGCCCGCCCGGATCCGTTGTTTCCGCGAGCGCCTGCGTCGCACGCTCGACGAAGGCCAGAACCGCCTCGCTGCGCGCGCTGCCCTCGAGCCCATCGACACTTTCCTGCGCCGCCGCCATCTGCTCCGCGACCCAGGCCGTCGCCGGCGGCCAGGGGCCGATGCGCCCGGCGCGCAAATCGGCGACGACACGCTCCCGGCTCGCCGCGCGATCTTCCGCCGGACCGAGGGCGGCCCGCACGCGTTCGCCCGGCACGGGCTCCCCGGCAGCGGACTCGGAGAAGAGCCGACTGCGCCATTCCACGAAGAAGGTCGGCAGCGCGCGATCCGCGGGCTGCGCGAGGCTGGCACGCCGGACCAGCGCGCAGAGCGCGCCGTGCTCGACTTCGAACAGTCGCTGGTTCGTCCCGGCCATCAGGCTCTTCAGGAAGCCGCGGACCTTGCTGCGGCCCGCGTTGTAGAGCTTGAAGTCGAGGATCCCGCGCGCCGGGTCGAAACGGATCTCGAACAGGCGCGCTCCGCCCGCCGGATGATCGTCGACGAGATAGCCCATGCGCGTGCCGCGGAAGTCGGGAGCGGAGACATGCGCTGCCTGCCAGCGATCGCTCGCGCTCGAGAGGCGACGAGCCGGCGCGGGCGCGGGAACCGCAGCGCCGGGGAGTTCGACGGCGACCCCTTTCGCGCGCAGGCGATGAAGGGCGCGCCGCAGCTGCTTGCGCCCCGCCTTCGGCACCTCGCTCTCGGACACGGCGGCGAGCACACCGGCCGCTTCCGGGAACTCGCCCCAGGCCTCGAGGAGTTCCTCGCCGGCGGCTTCGTCGGCGGCGAGCACACGGGTGAGCACGCTCGCCGCATCCGCCGCCCCGGACGCCGGCGAAAGAAGATCGAGCAGCCGCCGAGGATCCCCGTTCGCGGGGCGGATCCGATCGGCGAGATCCGGCAGCTCGCTGGCTGCCCGTTCGAGACATTCGGGTAGGCTCATTCTCGCTTGACTCTCTCTCTCTCTCTCTCTCTCGCTCGCTCTCCGGACGTCGCCATGCGCGCCCGGGCGGGGCCGGCTTCAGATCGGCGCGTGCGGATCGAACAGCTTCTTGTGTTCGTCCATCGCGAATCGATCGGTCATGCCGGCGATGTAGTCCGCGACGGCCCGCGGCTCTCCTTCCCGGGCGAAGCGTGCGCGCACGTCCGTCGGCAGAAGGTTCGGGTCGTCCCGGTAGGCTCGGAACAGGTCGCCCACGATCCACTCCGCCTTGCGTACGCGGCGCAGGACGTCGGGATGGCGGTAGAAATTTTCGGACAAGAAGCTCTTGAGCTCGCGCTTGCCCCGATCGATCTCGGGCGTGAAGCCGACCGTCTCGACTCCCCCTGAGGCCGGCGGGGCACCCGGCGGCCCGCTCCCGGAGCCGGCGGCCGGGCCGCCGCTCCGGGCCGTACGTTGCCGCAGATCCGCGAGGGATGCCGGAGGATTCGCGGCGAGGCGCCGGCTCGTCTCCTCGATCAGGTCGCCAATCAGCCCGTCGCCGAGGGCACCGATCGTCCGGGCCCGGGCGACCGCCTCGGGCATGCCGGCATCGCGTTCGGCGCGCACGGCCCGCGCCGACTTCCAGAGCGCCGTCGTCTCGAGCAGGGCAACCGAGAGCAGGCCCGATCGCAGACCGTCGTCGAGATCATGATGGAGATAGGCGATTTCGTCGGCATGGTCGGCGACCTGGGCCTCGAGGCTGCGCTGGGCGCGCAGCGGCGGCAGCGGAATCGGATGGGGCCAGGCGGCGCCGTGCTTCAGGATGCCCTCTCGCGTCTCCTCGGTCAGGTTCAGGCCGCTGAAATCGGGATAGCGATTCTCGAGCAGGTCGACGATCCGCAGGCTCTGGCGGTTGTGGTCGAAGCCGCCGTCGTCCTCCATGCAGCGGTCGAGGACGGCCTCGCCGGCATGGCCGAAGGGGGTATGGCCAAGGTCGTGGGCCAGCACGATCGCCTCCGCGAGGTCTTCGTTGAGACAGAGCGCGCGGGCGATCGTGCGCGCGACCTGGGCGGCCTCGATCGTGTGGGTGAGGCGATTGCGGTAGTGGTCGTTCTCCAGATAGACGAAGACCTGGGTCTTGAACTCGAGCCGGCGGAAGGCGCGGGCATGCACGATCCGGTCGCGATCGCGCTGGAAGGCCGTGCGATAGGGATGTTCGGGTTCGGGGACGAGGCGGCCCGCCGAATCGCCCGCACGTGCCGCCCAGGGAGCGAGCCGTTCGCGCTCCTCCTGCTCGTAGCGCTCGCGCGTGCGAAAGCGAAAACCGCTCACCAGTCCGAGCCTCCTGCTTCACCCGACACCGCCTGCTCCTCTTCCTGCACCGACTGGCGCAGGAAATCCCGCATCGCCGCCCGCGAATCCGCATCGATCTGATCCAGCGGCGGCGCACCCGCCGACTCCTGCGAAGGGGACACCGCCCGCGGCCGATCCCCCGGACGCGGATCACCCTGTCCCGGCCCCATCAGCAGATAGGACGCCCCCGCAGCCGCGGCGATGGCCGTCCCGATGACGACCCAGCGTGCTGTGCCGATCCCGGACATGTCGATCCTGCTCCCCCGCCGATCCGCTGGCGGCACAGCTGCGTCGCCACCGCCGAGGATTCGGCCTGCTCGGTCGGTACCCAACTCGATTGGGAATCAATTCGAGGATTTGCGCAGTTCGGGAAAGCCCGGCGCCGACGCGACGAAGACCGCAAAGCCCTGGGGGATCGAGATCGGGAGGCTAACGGCCGGGCCCCGAAGCTGTCAACTCGCGAACCGGCGGCCACAGAATGTCGCTAGCCTCCCGGCCATGCCGATCCTGCAACCCATTCGTGAACGACTCCTGCTCGGCCCGGGCCCGTCGAACGCGCCCGCGAGCGTCCTCGAGGCGATGAGCCGCCCGCTCCTCGGCCATCTCGACCCCGAATTCCTCGCCCTGGTCGATCGCGTGAAGGAAGGTCTGCGCACCCTCTTCGCGACGACCCACCCGATGACGCTTCCGCTCTCCGCGACCGGCAGCGCTGGCATGGAGGCCGCGCTCGTCAACCTGCTGGAGCCCGGCGACCAGGTCGTCGTCGGCGTCCACGGCGTGTTCGGCGGCCGCATGGCCGAGGTCGCGCGCCGCGCCGGCGCCGAGGTCACGACCGTCGACGCGAAATGGGGGACGGCCCTCGATCCGGAGGCCATGGCCGACGCGATCCGCCGCGTCTCGCCGCGCGTCGTCGCCTTCGTCCACGCCGAGACCTCGACCGGCGTCTGCCAGCCCGTCGAGGCGATCGCCCAGCGCGCACGCGAGGCCGGCGCGCTCGTCGTGCTGGACTGCGTGACCTCCCTGGCCGGTCGCCCGGTCGAGCTCGACGCCTGGGGCATCGACGCGGCCTACAGCGGAACCCAGAAATGTCTCTCGTGCTCGCCGGGGCTCTCGCCGGTCTCTTTTTCGGAGCGCGCGCTCGAAAGGGTCAAGTCGCGGAGCCGCCCGGTCCAGAGCTGGTATCTCGATCTCTCGCTGCTCGCGAGCTATTTCGCCGGCGCGAAGCGCGTCTACCACCACACCGCGCCGATCAGCGCGATCTACGGCCTCGCCGCCGGCCTCGACCGCGTGCTCGCCGAAGGGCTCCCGGCGCGTTTCGCGCGCCATGCCGAT
>CAZFKD010000350.1:0-5185 GCA_964519695.1 uncultured Spirochaetaceae bacterium | reverse complement strand
CGAGGGCATCGAGACCGAGATGCACACCATCTGCCCCCGCGGCCAGCGCCACGTCCGCCCGTTTGTTGACGATCACCCGCGGCACGCGCGCCGCGGCGCCGGGCGACGCCCCGGCTTCAGCAGCCGCCCGAAGCACTGCATCGCGCGCCGCGACGAGCGACCGGGCGAGCCCGAGGAGCGTCGCCGCCTCGCACTTCCGGTCGCGCAGCTGGAGCCAATCGACGCCCGCCTCGAACAGCGCCGCCGCGAGGCCCCGCGGATCGCGCGAGAGCGCGGCGCCGTCGAGCACGGCGCAGAGGATCGGCCGCACGCTAGAAGGCTGCCGTTCCATCCAGCGGGCTCGAGGCCGACGCGTACAAGCGCTTCGGCATGCGGCCCGCTTCGTAGGCGGCGCGGCCGGCTTCGATGGCCTTGCGCATCGCGACCGCCATCTTGAGGGGGTCCTTGGCCTGGGCGATCGCCGTGTTCATCAGCAGCGCGGTCGCACCGAGCTCCATCGCGATCGCCGCGTCGCTCGCCGTCCCGACGCCGGCATCGACGATCACCGGGACCTCCACCGTCTCGAGGATGATGCGCAGGTTCGCGGGATTGCGGATGCCGAGGCCCGAGCCGATCGGGGCGGCGAGCGGCATCACGACCGGGCAGCCCATGCCGGCGAGGCGCTGGCAGGCGACCGGGTCGTCGGTGATGTAGGGCAGGACGATGAAGCCGTCGGCGATCAGGCGCTTCGCGGCTTCGAGGGTCGCGGGGACGTCGGGGAAGAGCGTGCGCTCGTCGCCGATCACCTCGAGCTTGACGAGGTCGGTTTCGAGCAGCTCGCGGCCGAGCTGGGCGGTCGTGACGGCGTCGTCGGCGGTGTAGCAGCCGGCGGTGTTCGGGAGGATCGTGAAGCGCTCGGGCGAGATGACGTCGAGCAGGCGCGGCCCCTTCGCGGCGTCGAAGTTCACGCGCCGCAGCGCGACCGTCACCATCTCCGCGCCCGACGCCTCGGCGCAGGCCAGGTTCTGCTCGAAGCTCGCGTACTTGCCCGTACCGATGATGAGGCGGGAGCGGAATTCGTAGCGGCCGATCGTGAACGCGACGGGCTCGCGCGGCTCCGCGTGCGCCGCTGCGCTCGAGGGGTCTTTCGTCATGGCTAGCCTCCTCCCACCGCTTCGAGGATCTCGATCCGATCGCCCGCGCGAACCGGCGCTTCGCCGTGACGCGAGCGGGGAATCACGTTCCGGTCGATCGAGACCGCGACACGCTTGTCCTGCATCCCGAGGCGGGCGAGCAGGTCGGCCACCGTCCCCGTCTCCGGCCATTCGAGCGCCACGCCGTTCACGAACACCGACGCCGCAGGGACCGCCTCGCGGCGCGCGTCCCGTCCCGTCACCGGTCCCGGCGCTCCGCCCGCCCCCCGGCCCGCCCGCTCGGATTCGCGCGCGGGCTCTTCGCCGGAACGGCTCTGCGTCTCGCTCATCGGGTTCCTTCGTCTCGCGATGCGTGCAGTCGGGACGAACATAACCGACGCTCCGGGACGCCGCCGCGCAGCCCGCCGCAGACGCGGGGCAGGGCCATTCGTTAGCTTCTGCTCGCCGACGCGGACGCACCGCCGGTGCGGCGTGGTCCGCCGGCGCGACGAGGTCCGCCGGCGCGACGAGGAGAGTTCAGATGCGCGAAGTCGCGGAGGAGCGGCCGGCCTGGGCCTGGATCGACCTCTCCGCCCTGCGCCACAACGCGCGCCGCGCGATCGCCTGCGCGGCCGGGCGCAGCGTGATCGCCGTCGTGAAGGCCGATGCGTACGGCCACGGGGCGGAGCCCGTGGCCCGCGTGCTGCTCCAGGAGGGCGTCGGACGGCTCGCGGTCGTCAGCGTCGCCGAGGGCGCGAAGCTGCGCCGCGCGGGCATCATGGCGCCGATCCTGCTGCTCGGCGGCCTCGACGACGCGCCGGCGGCCGAGCGCGCCGTCAAATGGGGCCTGACGCCTGTGCTCCACGATCTGCGCGGCCTCGAGCTCGCCCGTCGCTACGCGCGCGCGGACTCGCCGCTCTCGGTCGAGGTCGAGATCGACACCGGCATGCGGCGGATGGGCGTCGCGCGGGAGTCCGCGCCGGCCTTTCTCGAGAGGCTGCGCGCGACGCCGCAGCTCGTGCTCAGCGGCCTCTTCAGCCATCTCGCCTGCGCGGATGCGATCGATCCCGAGCCCTCGCGGGCGCAGTGGGCGCTGCTCGCGGAGATCGTGGACGCGTACGTCGCCCGGGGTGCCGTGCGTCCCAGTGTCCACATGGCGAACTCCGCGGGGCTGCTGCGGCTGCCGGAGCTCGAGGGCAAGGGTGCGGGCGATCCGGAGTCGCGCTTCGCCGCGGATCCGCGTTTGCCGCTCGTGACCCAGGCCGTGCGGCCGGGGCTGATGCTCTTCGGGGTCTCGCCCTTTATCGGGCTCGAGGCCGTCGTCGGGCCCGAGGCGGTCCTCGGCCGCGGCGCCGAAGCGCTCGAGCTCGAGCCGGTCATGACGCTCGCGGCGCGCGTCGTCGCGACCCGCCGGGTCGCGCGCGGGGAGTCGGTCGGATACGGCGCGACCTGGCGGGCGGCGCGGGCGACGACGATCGCGACGCTTCCGCTCGGCTACGCGGACGGAGTTCCGCGCGCGGCGGCGAGCGGCGGCGCTCGGGTCTTTCTCGCGGGCGCGATGCGGCCGATCGTGGGCCGGGCCTCGATGGACTACATCGGGGTCGAGGTCGCGGACGCGCCGGTCGAGGTCGGCGACATCGCCACCATCTTCGGCCGCACGCCTGAGGGCCTGCGGATTCCGGTCGAGGATTTCGCCACGGCGGCGGGGACGCTCGGCTACGAGATCCTGGTCGGGATCGGCGCCCGGGTCCCACGCCGCTACGGCGAAGGGGAGCCGCCCGCCGAGCCGCCGGCCTTCGATCGCGCCGTTTGACGACGCGAGCGGGCGCGGGTACAAAGAGCAGGCCCCCAGAATCCCCGAGATAGCCGCGCCCGAAGCGCGTGCGACGTGCAGGGTGGCCCGCCCGGCCCGATGGCCGTGTCGCGAGGGCCGCGCGAAGCGTACGCCCCGCCGCCAGGCCCGCGCAGGAGAGTCCCGTGGCCTCACATGATTCCCAGCCCTCCCGGATCGTCGAGGATCCGTCGTACGACGCAGCGCGCGGCGTGCGCCGGATCGCCCGCGCGCTGCTCTCCGTCTCCGATAAATCGGGTCTGCTCGAGCTCGCAAAGGAGCTGCACGGGCTCGGGGTCGAGCTGATCGCCTCCGGCGGGACCGCGACCGCCCTGCGCGATGCCGGCCTGCCGGTCCTCGACGTCGCGGAGCTGACGGCCAGCCCCGAGATGCTCGGCGGTCGTGTCAAGACGCTGCATCCGAAGATCCACGGCGGCATCCTCGCCCGGCGCAACCTCGAGTCCGACCGCGCCGACCTCGCGGCCCATGCGATCGGCGAGATCGACCTCGTCGTCTGCAATCTCTATCCATTCGAGGCGACGGTTTCGCGGCCGGGGGTGACCCGCGCGCAGGCCGTCGAAAACATCGACATCGGCGGTCCCTCGATGATCCGCTCGGCGGCGAAGAATCACGCCTTCGTCGCGGTCGCCTGCGACCCGGCGGACTATCTTTCGCTCGCGAGCGAGCTGAGGGAGCAGGGCGGACTCTCCGATGCGACGCGGCGTCGGCTCGCCTTGAAGGCCTTCGGGCATACCTCGGCCTACGACGCCACGATCTTCGCGTGGCTGACGGACAACGATCCCGAGATCCCGGCGCCGATCTTCCCGGAGCGCCTGTTCATCTCGCTCGAGAAGGCCGAGTCGCTCCGCTACGGCGAGAACCCGCATCAGCAGGCCGCCCTCTACGGCCGCTTCTCCGAGGTCGCCGAGCTGCTCCACGGCAAGGAGCTTTCGTACAACAACCTGATCGACGCACAGGCGGCGCTCGCACTGATCGTCGACTTCATGCCGCTCGCCGCGGCAGGCAAGAGCGCGGCCGACGCCGCCGTCGTCGCGATCCTGAAGCACAACACGCCCTGCGGCGTCGGCGCCGGCAGGACGCCGCTCGAGGCCTACGAGCGCGCCTTCGCGACCGATCCGGAGTCCCCGTTCGGCGGCATCATCGTCTCGAGTCGGCCCTTCGATCTCGCGCTCGCCGCCAAGGTCGACGAGATCTTCACCGAAGTCTTGATCGCCCCGGGCTTCAGCGACGAGGCGCTCGCGCTCCTGAAGAAGAAGAAGAACCGCCGGCTCCTGCGCTTCGACCGCGAGCGGATCGATCCGTCGCAGCTCGAGCTGCGGCGTGTCTTCGGGGGGCTGCTCGTCCAGCAGGCGGATCCGGCGCCCGACGAGGTCCTGGCCGCAAAGCTCGCGACGAAACAGGCGCCGACCGACGCGCAGCGGCGCGCGCTCGAGTTCGCCTGGCGCGTCGTCAAGCACGTCAAGAGCAACGCCATCGTCTTCGCCGGCGAGAACCGCACGCTCGCGATCGGCGGCGGCGCGACCTCGCGCGTCGACGCCGTCCACGCCGCGGCGGCGAAGGCCGCGCGGGTCGGGATCTCGCTCGAGGGCTCGGTGCTCGCGAGCGACGCCTTCTTTCCGTTCGCGGACGGGCTCGAGACGGCGATCGCCGCCGGAGCGGCGGCTGTCGTCCAGCCGGGCGGCTCGACTCGCGACGAAGAGGTCATCGCCGCCGCCGATCGGCGGGGCGTTCCGATGCTGCTGACGGGCACGCGGCACTTTAGACATTAGGCCGCAGGCGCTCGACATCAGGCCGCAGGCGCGAGGCATCGGGCCGTGGACATGCGAGAGGGAGTGGGCGTTTGAAGGTGCTCGTGATCGGGAGCGGGGGGCGCGAGCATGCGCTCGTGTGGAAGCTCGCGCAGAGCGAGCGGCTCGAGCGGCTGCATGTCGCGCCGGGGAGCGCGGCGATGGAAGCGCTCGCGGTCTGTCATCCTGGCGTCGAGGCCAACGACCTCGCGGCGATCGTCGCGCTCGCTCGGGCCGAGGCGATCGATCTCGTCGTCGTCGGGCCCGAGGATCCGCTGACGGCAGGGCTGGCCGACCGCCTGCGCGAGGCCGGCATCGCGACCTTCGGCCCGTCGGGCGCCGCGGCGCAGCTCGAGGGCAGCAAGGCCTTCGCGAAGGCCTTCATGGCGCGGCATGCGATCCCGACCGCCAGGTATGCTGCCTTCGACGATCCG
>CAZFKD010000349.1:0-5217 GCA_964519695.1 uncultured Spirochaetaceae bacterium | reverse complement strand
AGCGATGGCGTGCACTTCAGCAAGCACGGTTCCGAATATCTGGCTTCCAAGGTCTGTGAGATTCTTGAAGACAAGTACGGCATCGTTGCAAAATGATGTATTTTAAGCGTGACTTAATCAGGGATTGCCTGCAATCCCTTTTTTTTCCCGAAAATCCCGATACAATATCGATTCGTTAACTGCTCGTTAACCGGAGATTACTAAATGGTTAGAAAGGCGCTGATAGTTATTGGGGTTATCGGACTCGTGGTCGGGGCGAAGGCACGCATCACGACCCGCCGCGGCAGCGCCATCGTCGCCGTCGAGATCTCCGAGCGCATGCAGCCCGGCCACGTCTCGCTCCCGAACGGAACCGGCCTCGCGCATTCGGGCGGCAGCGACGGGCGAGGAGGCATCGCGCCGAACGAGCTGACCCGCAGCGAGGATCGCGATCCGATCGCCGGCACGCCCTGGCACAAGAGCACGCCCGCCCGGATCGAAGCGATCTGATCGATGGCGCTCAGCGCATCGGCGCCGACGCGATCGCGCGCTCCAGCGCCGCGGCCGAATCCGCCCCGAATCGGCGCTGCAACCGCCGCACGAAGGGACGGCCGACGCGCGCCAGCGCGACCGCCGGCCGGGAGAACGCGAAGATCTCGAAGACGACCTGCTCGGTGTCCGGATCGATGCGCACGCTGAACCGCTCCTCGCCGCAGGCGACATGACCGGGGAGCGTTCCGTAGGCGAAGGAGACCGCGTTCGTCTCGCTGGGCGGATCGATCCGGTCGACGACGCGGCACGGACTCAGGAACCAGAGGCCGAACGCGTGCGTCAGCGTCGCGACGACCTGCCCGGGGCGGACGGGCGACTCGCCGCCGCAGAGCTCGAGCCACGGGATCTCGAAATGGCGCCAGGTGAAGAGGGCGGCGCGAGCGCGCTCGAAGACCGCGCGGCCGCGGCCGAGGGGGAAGCGGCTGTGGTCGAAGGTGTAGCGATGCGCGAGCGCGACGAGCGCTTCCGGCCGCGCCGTGGCGCCGACGTCGCCGTGGCTGAAGGGCACGTCGACGCACGCCAGCTGCGCGGCGATCGTCGCAGGGGAGGGGCGCAGGAGGCGGATCATCCCGCCGCGGCTCTCGTCGCCGTCGTCGGGCCGAGCAGCATCACCGGGATCTTGCGGTTCGTCGCGCGGGCCTGATAGGCGGCGAAATTCGCGAAGGTCCCGGACATGCGCGCAAAGAGCGCGTCGCGCTCCGCGCCCGTCGCCTCGCGCGCGATCCGCTCCTCGACGCCGCCACGGTGCTGCACGACGACGCGCGGATCGGCCTTCATGTTGTGGTACCAGGCGGGATGCGCGGGCGATCCGCCCTTCGAGGCGACGACGATCATCGCGTCGCCCTCCCAGAGAAAGGCGAGCGAGGTCTTGCGCGGCTTGCCGCTCTTCGCGCCGCGCGTCGTGACGAGGACGGTCTGACCCGGCGGGCCCATCGAGAGACGGCCACCGGTGAGCGGGATGAGGATCGAATCGACCCGGCGGCAGACCGTGTAGTAGAAAATGCCGCCGA
The DNA here is from genome assembly GCA_964519695.1 of uncultured Spirochaetaceae bacterium. Taxonomy (GTDB): domain Bacteria; phylum Myxococcota_A; class UBA9160; order UBA9160; family UBA4427; genus UBA4427. The sequence continues at coordinate 3,676 of CAZFKD010000349.1, read as the reverse complement.
GCTTCGAAGAACTCGCGGCGACACCGAGCCGGCTCATCCAACCGAGGGGACGGGACATGATCGAAACGCCTCGCCTCAGCGCGTTTCCTCGAGCGGTGTCGGCTCTCGGCGCTCGACCAGATAGCTCGACTGGCAGACCATGACCTCGGCGCCCGCTGCGTTCACCATCGAGGCCCGGCTCTTCACGATCCCGTAGCGCGGCCGCGAGCGCGAGGGCCGTTTGTCGAGACAGACCTCGCGCAGCGTCAGCTCGTCGCCGGGGCGGACGGGCGTCGGGAACTTCATCTTCATGCCCATCATCGCCGCCGCCTTCGTCTTCAGCTCGGCGGAGCGCGAGAAGATCAGCGAAGAGATCGAGAAGGTATGGCAGGACGACGCGCTGAGCCCGCCGAAGACCGAGTCGCGGGCAGCCTCCTCGTCGACGTGGAACGGCTGCGGGTCCCATTGCGAGGCGAACCCGACGATCTCTTCCTTCGAGACGACATGACGGCCGACCTCGATCGACAGGCCGACCTCGATGTCCTCGAAATAGCGCATGGGGGGTGGGTAGCGCGGGGCCGCCGGAAGGACAATCGCCGCCGGCTCTCGGCTCTCGGCGCGATCGCGGTTCAGGTCGGCCGAACAGGCACTTCGAGAGCGCAGAGAGTGCGTTCGATGTTCGCACGCGCTCGAGCTTCGAGTCGATCGTGGAACCAGTCGATGCCGTAGAGGCGGGGACGGGTCAGGAATGAAGAGAGGATTCGACTGCGGGCCGATCGAAAGGCTTCGTCGGGGACCCATCCGTACTCCAATCGGACCTGCCGTTCGTATTCCGCGAATCGATCGGGCGCGGCACCGAGAATGGAGAGGTCGATGTCGATCAGGAGCCGCGTGTCCGGCGTGTCGGGGATCGCGCTGCGCTTCGTTGCGAGCACGAAATCCTCGACGCGACGCGCCATGTCGGCCGCGGCGCCCGCCTCGAGGAGGGAATCTCTCGCCCACCGCCCGCTCCCTTCTTCGCTGTCGGATGCGCGGGTAGCGTAGATCGCATCGTGGAACCAGAGGGCCAGCTCGATCACGGCGGGTCGCTGGGCGAGCGTGCTCGTCTCGTCGAGAAGATCGAAACACTCCTGAAGATGCTGAGTCGTGTGATAGGTGCGATGGGGTTCTTCGTAGCATTCGACGAGCCGTGCGCGCAGGTCGCGAGGCTCTTCGATTCGAAGCGCATTCCAGATCGCCGACCAGCGTTCCCGACCGAACGAACTCAAGAGACTCTTCGATCCACGGCGCGTAGGCTACGTCCGATTTCGAAACGTCTCAACGTCGATCGAGATGGACGGCTCTCTTCGGCCTGCCTCGGGGATTGCATCGGCGGTCTCGAATCGGGATTCTCGAAGCACGTTCGGACCGGCAAGTCCGCCGGCAGGCGGGCACTGAAATCCGAAACGATCGACCCGATGGAGCAGCCATGTCCTCGCCCAAGTCCACCCCGCTCTGGAAGTCCCGCCCCGGCGCCCCCCATCCCGCGACCTTCGGGACCCAGCCGATCAACGACTTCATCCATCTCTCCGAAGGGCTCTCGAACAGCTTCCTGATCACGACCGCCGAAGGCAGCATCGTCGTCAACACGGGCATGCTCTTCGAAGCGCCCTACCACAAACAGAACTACGCGAAGATCGATCCGAGCCCGCCGCGCTACATCGTTCTGACCCAGGGCCATGTCGACCACGTCGGCGGCGTCGATCATCTCCGCGGTCCCGGGACGCAGGTCGTCGCCCATGCCGGCAACGCCGAGCATCAGGCCTACGATCGCCGTCTCGCGCCCTTCCGCGGGGCGCGCTCCGCCTTCGCCTTCAAGCGCGACAACGCGCGCGCCGTGAAGCAGGCGCTCGCAGACCACGGCACGCTCCCGCCCCAGGCCGTCCCGACGCCCGACATCGTCTTCGACGGCCGCTTCACGTTCCAGCTCGGCGGGCTGCGCGTCGAGCTGATCGGGGTGAGGGGCGCCGAGACGAACGACTCGCTCGTGATCTGGCTGCCCGACCACGGCATCTGCTTTCCCGGCAATCTGTTCAGCTGTCTCTTCGGCCATTTCCCGAACCTCGTGACCGTGCGCGGCGATCGCTATCGCGATGCGCTGACCTGCGCGGCGGCGTTCGAGCTCGTGCGCGACCTGCAGCCGAAGCTGCTCCTGGTCGGTCACCATCAGCCGATCGAGGGCGAGGCCCTCATCCGCAGCGAGATCGAGCGCATCCGCGACGCGACGCTCTGGGTCCACGACGAGACCGTGAAGGGCATGAACGCCGGCAAGGATCTCCATACGCTGCTCCGCGAGATCGTGTTGCCGCCGGAGCTCGAGGTCGGCGAAGGCTACGGCACCGTCCGCTGGAGCGTGCAGGCGATCTGGGAGCATTACGCGGGCTGGTTCCATCACGAGTCGACGACCGAGCTGTATGCGGTCCCGCGCCGCGCGATCCACGGCGATCTCGTCGAGCTCGCCGGCGGCGCCGAGGCCCTCGTCGCCCGCGCCCGCGCGAAGCTGGCCGCCGGCGAGCACGAGCAGGCGATCCATCTGCTCGACATCGTGCTCTCCGAGCCGCGCCCGCCCGCCGCCGCCTTCGAGGTCGCGATCGCGGTCCACCGCGCGCTCGCGAAGCAGAGCGTCAATTTCTGGCTCTCGGCCTGGCTGGCCGAGCAGATCGAACGGCTCGAGGCGCGGGCGAAGCAGCAAAGGGGAGACTGAATGGCGGGCGTACAGTTCGATTTCTCGGGAACGCAGGTCCTGGTCACCGGCGGCAGCAACGGCATCGGCCTCGGCATCGCCCGCGCCTTCCGCGCGGCGGGCGCGCGCGTCGCGATCACCGGCCGCAAGGCGAAGGCGTCCGACTATCCTCAGGATCTCGCAGGGTTCGACTACCACCCGGCGGAGATGACGAGCGAGGCCGACCTCGAGCGGCTGTCGGGCGCCTTCGATCGCATGGACGTGCTCGTCAACAACGCGGGCGCCTCGTTGATGGCCGAGGACGAATGGAAGCCCGAGGTCTTCGAGCGCGCGCTCCAGCTGCATCTGTTCGCTTCGTTCCGTCTGGCCGTCGCGTTCAAGGAGCGCGTCTCGCAGAGCGCGATCGAAGGCGGCGGTAGCATCCTCAACATGGCGAGCATGTCCGCCTATCGCGCCGTCACCGTCGTCCCCGGCTACGGCGCCGCGAAGGCCGCCGTCGTGCAGATGACGATGAACATGGGCGCCGCCTGGGGCCTCGACAACGTGCGCGTCAACGCCGTCGCCCCCGGCCTGATCCGCAGCGAGATGACCAAAGGCATGGTCGGCACGCCCTTCGAGGCGCCCGAGATCGATCGAACTCCGATGAAGCGCTGGGGAACGCCCGAGGACGTCGCGCCGGTCTACCTGTTTCTCGCGAGCCCGGCGGCGAAGTTCATCACCGGCCAAACACTGTGCGTCGACGGCGGTCAGTCCGTGGCTTAGGCGGGCTCCGCTCGGTCTCACAAGGCGCGGCCGGCGCGGCGCGCTGGGCGCGAATGGCTCGCCCTTGGCACGGCTCGCGTTGCTTCTCGGATGTCTCCGCCCCGGCAATCGCCTAGCAAGAACGACCTTCGGCTGCGCTTTACTTCGCGCCCAGCGCGCCGCACCGGCCGCTCGCTGCGAGCCAGGACGGGGTCCGGGTGAGACGGGCTGCCC
>CAZFKD010000348.1:0-5228 GCA_964519695.1 uncultured Spirochaetaceae bacterium | reverse complement strand
CGGGCTGCCGAGCGCGACCCGCCGCTCAGGGCGTGGCCGGGGCCACCGGCGTGACCACCAGATCGTCCCAGTATTTGAGACCCGCGCCCATCGACCAGACGCCCGGCGCACCCGACGGCGGAAGCCGATCGGCCGGTGCGCGGCAGTCGACCTGCCAAGCATCGGGTTCGGCCTCCGACTCGTCCCAGACGCGGGCCTGCAGCCGGATCGAGCTGGCCTCCTCGAAGGCGCGGATGCGGAACTGGTACCAGCGTCCGGGCCGGCTCGCGACGCCCGTCTTCGTGGAGCCGGCGCAGACGAAGTCCCCGTGCGGGTGATTGGAGATCTGGAACTCGGGCTGATCGCGGTAGCGACGCAGCCGGAGATAGCGGTCGGCAGTGGGGTAGGCGCTGTAGAGCGTCACGCCGAGACCGGCGCGATCGTCCTCATGGCGCATGCGTCCCGAGAACTCGTAGTTGCGCCATCCCGATGCCAGATCGCCTGGCGAGCCCATCTGATGGGAATGAATGTTCGTCTGCGGCGAGGCACTGGCCAGCGCTCGTCCGCCATCGGGCGCCGCGCCGACGACGAAGAGCGCGGGCGCCTCCTCGAACGAGTTGTTCGAGCCCGTATCCAACCAGCCCGGCGGATCGTCGCCGAGCGCGAGGGACTCGAAGTCCTGGTCGTACAGCAGCACCGACTCGACCGGCGGCTCCGGCTCGATCACAGCGTCGCCGTCGAGCGCCCAGGCTCCGAGGTCGTCCCACATCTTCATGCCCGGGCCCATGCTCCAGATGCCGGGGGCGCCGGCGGGCTCGTCCCAGACGCTCCAAAGACAGTCGATCTGCCACGCGGCGGGCTCCGCGTCGCCCTCGTCCCAGGCGCGGAACAGCACGCGCGTCGCGTCCGCCTCGTCGACGGCCCGGAATCGGAATCGGGCCCAGCGACCAGGCTGCGGAACGAAGCCCGAGGACGTCCGGCCGACGCAGCTCTTCTCGCCCGCGACACCGTGCGGCGCGAGATGGAAGTCGCCGCGGTCCTTGTAGCGGCGAACGCGGAGATAGCTGTCGGAGTTCGGATAGTCGGAGAGCAGAGTCACACCGATGCCGGCGCGGGCATCGTCGATCTGCATCCGGCCGGCGTACTCGTAGTCCCACCAGCTCATGCTCTGCGGCGTGACGTAGTGCGAGTGGATGTTGGTTGCAGTGGAGTCGGTGGCGAAGACCTGACCACCGCTCGGTCCGCTCGTCACGAAGAACGACTCCGGCGCTTCGGAGAGCGCGTTGTCGCGGCCCGTATCCAGCCAGTTCGTGGGATCGCCGCCGCGCTCCTCCTGCTCGAAGTCGTCGAAGAAGAGCAGCAGACGCTCCCCGGCACCGGGCTCACCCGGCATCGGCGCGGGTTGAGGCTCGGGAGCGGGCACCGGCTCGGGCGCCGGCTCGGGCTCGGGAGCGGGTTCGGGGGTCGGCTCGACGACCGCGCTCACGCGGAGCTCGTTCGAGAACGCCGACCGCAAGCCCTGGGCATCGTACGCCCGCAGCGTGACGAAGAGATCGATCGAGTCCTCGAGATCGAGGGCGTAGAGGATCGTGCCGCCCGATGCCGGCGGATCGCCGAGGTCGAACTCTTGCTCGTAGGTGCTGGGGCTCCGACCGATGTGCATCGTGTAGCCCGCCGCGTGCGCGGACGGGCTGGGCGCGAACTTCATTCGATACTCGCGCAGCGCGGCTCGAGATGCGCTCGGCGACCCCAGAACGAAGACGAGGGCGACGCAGAGGCCGATGACGATCGGCGAACCATCGAGACCGTGGGATCGAGGAAGCCGAAGAAATGCCGACGCCGAAGACGATGTGTTCATGCCGCCGCTCTTCGGCGAGGGCATCCCCTTCTCGCGTGACTGCATTCACGCGCGAGTGCATTTCTACGAGTATTGGCGAACGCGCGGGACTGCGTGGCCGAGGCTCGCCGTCCTCTCCGTCCCCCAAAGGACTTCGACGTCCGGTCGGCGTGACGGCGATCCCGACCGGCGAGCGGCGCGCGGACAGACGGCTCCGGGCGTGCCGCGCGAGCGGGGGTCGACCCGATGCGTGATCGGCGTCCCATCGTGCGCGCGGACGAGGAAGTGTGATCGAAATCCCGTCACGAGAGGGGGGGGATCGGCGAGCTCCGAGTCGAAGGTGATCTGTGTGCGTCGCCCTAGCAGTCGTCCGCCGCGCCGCGCTCACCCGTCGAAGCGCCCGGCCCCGCGAGCGAGCCCGGCGATGGTGAGCGCACTGCCGAATGCGACCGGCCGCGGCGTTCTCGCTCGCGCTCGACGAAAGTTGGACCGATCCCACCCCGAACGACCCCGGCGACGAGGATGAGGGACCGAAACGGCTTGAGGACTTCCCCGAGCTGGTGAGCGCCTCCCAGAACTGCGAGGCCCCGATCGAGTTCGAATACTTCGTCGACTCCATCCCGGGAAACAGCGGCTACCCGACCACGGTCGACTTCTACGTCGCGGACGTGAACGACCAGGCGGGACGAAGCTGGATTGCCTCCGATGAGTTCGAGGCAGCCGATTTCATGGCTAGCGAACCGGTCGGGTTCTCGATCTTCCTCTCATTCACCGATGCGGGACCGCACGAGCTGATCGCCACCGATGCCGAAGGCAACACCACCGAGTTCAGCCCGCCCGTGACCGTGCCCGAGCCGCGCATGGGCGCCGCGTTCGCAGCGCTCGCGCTATCGGGACTCGCGCGCAGACGACGCAGAGGACGGGAAGCGGAGGGGGTACGACGAGGGCGGGGTCCATGTCGAGGGACGCCAGTAATGACGTGGTGCGTGCGCGGGGATCGAATCGTGGGGCGCAGGAAGGACGAGCAGGCTTTCTCACCACCGGTAGAGATCATTGCGTAAGCTGGGCCCTCCGATGCCCGTCCACGGCGCCAGCGATCGATTCATGCCGTTCTGACCGCGGCAATCGCACAAGACCGGCCATTCTCGACGAGGGCGCCGGGCGGCCCCGAGCACGCAGAAGGAACGATCACCCGCTCGAGTCTCCCGGCAATCGCCCCGCCCTCGCCTAAACGAACATCTTGCGCAGCCACCGATTCCCGAACACGTTCTTGACGAGCTTCTGCAGCCCCTCCGCCTTCTCGATCGTGTACGGATACCCGCCCTGCGCCTTCTTCGTCGTGTCCGTGATGATCGGATGCAGATGGCAGTACCCGCGGATGCCGAGCTCGCCGTTGACCTGGCCGACGCCGCTCGACTTCAAACCGCCGAACGGCGCCTCTGCGATGCCGTAGGTGACGGCGATGTCGTTGACGCTGACGCTGCCGGTCTGCATGCGCGCGGCGATCGCTTCGCCGCGGGCGAGGTCCTTCGTCCAGACGTTGCCGGAGAGGCCGTAGTCGGAGTCGTTCGCGAGCCGGAGCGCCTCTTCTTCGTCACGGACCTTCTGGATCGCGACGATCGGGCCGAAGGTCTCCTGCTTCATGAGGTCCATCTCGTGGTCGACGTCGACGACGACGGTCGGCGGGAAGAAATAGCCGGAGAGCGCGCGGTTGCGTTCGCCGCCGACCAGGACCTTCGCGCCCTTCGCCTTCGCGTCGGCCATATGGGCCTCGATGATGTCCATCTGCTTGTCCCAGAAGATCGCGCCGACGTCGCCCTCGCCCTTGTCGGTCTGCTTGAGGGCCCTGGCATGGGCGACGACCTTCTCGACGAAGGGCTCGTAGATCGCCTCGGGGACGTAGACGCGCTCGGTCCCGCAGCAATAATGGCCCGTATTGAAGCAGGAGCCGCGCACGGCGCCGTCGGCCGCGCGGTCGAGGTCCGCGTCGAGGCAGACGATCATCGCGTCCTTGCCGCCGAGCTCGAGGGTGACGGGGATGAGGTTGCGTCCGCAGGCCTCGCCGACCTTGCGGCCGGTGGCGACGCTGCCCGTGAACGAGACCTTGTCGACGCCGGCTTCGATCAGCGCGGCGCCGGTCTGGCCGTCGCCCTGGATGACCTGATAGAGGTCCGGCGGGAAGCCGGCGGCGATCGTCATCTCCTGCAGCAGCACGGCCGAGAACGGCGTCACCTCGCTCGGCTTGTGGACGACGGCATTGCCCGCCATCAGCGCCTGCGCGAGGGGATTCGCGGCGAGGGCGACGGGGCCGTTCCAGGGCGTGATGAGCCCGACGACGCCGAGCGGCTGGTAGACGAGGGTGATCTTCTTCGAGAAGCGCATGACGCCGCTCGGGCGCCTCCGGACGGTCTTCAAATAACCCGCCGCGCGCTTCGCGTAGTGCGAGATCTGCATGCAGGGCGCGAGCACCTCCATGCTGACGGCCTCGTTGCGCGGCTTGCCGGTCTCCTTGATGACGACGTCGATGATGTCGTCCTGGCGGGCGACGAATTGATCGACGAGTCGCCAGAGCAGCTCGGCGCGCTCGTCGAACGAACGCTTCGCCCAGTCCTGCTGCGCCTTGCGCGCACGCGCCACGGCCGCGCGGACCTCATCGGGCGTCGCGCATTCGAACTGCCAGATCGACTCGAGCGTGACCGGGCTCTTGACGTCGTAGCGGCGGCGGCCGTCCTGCGAGGGAATTGCTTCGAAAAGGGCCATCGGTCTCACTCCTCGTCGATCGCAGCCTTGCGGCGGTCGTCGCCGCCGACGCTGCGGTCGGATGAATCGTTTCGCTCAGGCGCCCGGACGGGCGGCGCCGGTCGGGTCGCCGGGCGCACGGCTGGATGCGCTGCCGGATGCGCCGCTGGACGAGCTGCCGGATGCGCCTCCGGAGGCATGCGTTCGAACGAGCTCGTCGAGCCGCTCCTGCTGCTCGGCGTCGAAGTAGTCCGCGAAGCCGCCGACCTTGCCGCGCCGGACCTTGAAGGAATCGGCGTCCGAGGGATCGGCGGCGGTGAGGCGACCGCTCGTGAATGCGCCTTCGCGCTCGAGGGATTGCAGGCGGTCGAAGCGGGCACGTTCGACGGCGATTCGGACGGTCCCGGCATGTCGTCCTATGCCGCCTGCCACCACGCCACGGAGACCGGCATCGACGCCAAAAACAATGGCGTGTTCTTCCTCAACAGCAGCGTGCGGTTCGACGAAATCACCGACGGCAGCTCCAACACGATCTTCTTCGGCGAAAAGCTCATCGAGCCGCGCGAAGGCGACCGGTTGAACGACCTTGGCTGGATGTCCGGCACGCGGGCCACGCTGCGGAACATGGGGACGTCCCCGAATGAAGGGGTGAAGGGGCTGCTCGAAGGCCAGT
>CAZFKD010000347.1:0-5236 GCA_964519695.1 uncultured Spirochaetaceae bacterium | reverse complement strand
CGCTGATGTTGTGCAGGGTCAGATTCGCGTAGCGCGCGTCGGCGAGGTCGGCGACCTTCTTGCCGCTCCAGATGCCGATCTTTTGCGGATCGGGAGCGATGACGCGCAGGCGAGCTTCGTCGAGCAGGCGCTCGAAATCGCGCCGGTGGTAGTGGTTCTCGCCCGTGGCGATGGCCGTTCGGACCTGCCGTTGCACCTCGCCCGAACGCGCCGGATCGTCGGGAGGCACGGGGTCCTCGATCCAGAGCAGATTCAGCGGCTCGAGCGCGTGGCAGAGGCGGACCGCATCTTCGACCGTGTAGTTCCAGTGGCAGTCCACGGCCAAGTCGATCTCGTCGCCCACGGCCGCGCGGACGGACGCGATGAGGCCGGCCATGTAGGAGATCTCGCGGCCGGAGAGGCCGCGGTTGTACTCGTCGGTGGGGTAGGGCGTGGGGACGTCGACGTCAAACTTGAGCAGGTCGAATCCGCGGGCGGCCATGGCGCGGGCGCTTTCGGCGTAGGCTTCGGCGGTCGAACCGATCGGACTGGCGGAGTCGCGATGACTCGATCGCCCGTTCGGGATCGACGGGAAGGCCCTCCACCCCCGTTCGCACACGCGATTTCTTCTCGCTCGGAAGATCGAATTGCGCTCGCAGGTTGGCGGGTGCCCGCTAGTGTTCCGGTTCCGCCGCGCGACGTCAGCGCGGCGAGCCGACGGATTTGAAGGAGAACCCGAGATGTTCAAGATCGAGCACGTAGTCCTGGCCGTGGCGCTCGCTGCGGCGGGCGGTTGTGCGACCGCACCGATTCCCTACAAGGCGCCCGTGAGCGCGACGCCGCCGACGGGCCAGGTCATCGTCAGCCAGGCGGTGAACCTGCTCGATTCTTCGGGCTCGCAGGAGGGGACGTTCGCGGACGCGAAGGCGACCCTCGAGTCCATCGTCGGCGTCATGCCGAACGGAACCTACAGCGCGGGCCACGTCCATTTCGGCGGCTTCGAGCGCGAAGCGACCGGCATGGCTGCGTTCAATCGCACGACGCTCGCGACCGCGGCGAAGGACGCGGCCTGGCTCGAAGGCACGACCCCGATCGAGGACGCGATCACGACCGATCTCGGCGGGCTCATCGGCGGCAGCGCCGGCCGCGCCGCCGTCGTCCTCATCTCGGACGGCCGCGCGACGGACTACGCGGGACGCGAGGGCGTCGGCGAAGGCGCGGTCGCGGCTGCACAGGCGCTGGCGCAGGGCCGTTCGGGCGAGACCTGCTTCCACACCATCCAGGTCGGGGACGATCCGTCGGGCGCGGCGACGCTGCAGGCGATCGCGAACGTCTCGAACTGCGGCAGCTTCCGCAACGCTTCGACGCTGCTCTCGGCTTCGGCCCTCCAGCAGTTCTCGCGCGACGCCTATCTCGGTGCGGGGGCGCCGGCCCCGGCGCCGCGCGCGGCGGCGCCCGGCGACGAGGACGGTGACGGCGTGCTCGATCCGGACGATGACTGCCCCGGCACGCTGGCTGGGGCGCGCGTCGATCGCCGCGGTTGCTGGACGCTCCAGGGCCTCCAGTTCGCGGTCAACAGCGCCGACATCGACCGGCGCTACACGACGATGCTGCAGGAGGCGATCGACGTCCTCAAGGCGAACCCCGAAGTCAAGATCAGCATCGACGGCCACACCGATTCGGACGGCTCCGACGCCTACAACCAGTCGCTCTCCGAGCGGCGGGCGGCGAGCGTGCTGCAGTTCTTCGCGACGGAAGGCGGGCTCCCGGCGAGCCGCTTCGTTTCGAAGGGCTACGGCGAATCGAAGCCGGCGGCGCCGAACGACACGCGCGAGAACAAGGCGCTCAATCGCCGCGTCGAGCTGACGATCGTCGACTGATCGGCCTGGCGACGAGAACGAACGGGGCCCGGAGATCGAATGGTCTCCGGGCCCTTTCTTTGCGCGAGCGGATTTCGCAGGCGCTCTTCGGAAGCGCGATTCAGCCCAGCGGATCGCCCAGCCAGACCTCCGGCGTCGTCTCGAAGCTCCGCTGGCCCGTCGACAGGAACAGAATCCCTTCGCTGACCGTGAGCGACCAGCGCAGCTGGCGCTCCGCCGATGCGGCGAGATCCTGGACGAAGCGATCCTCGACGAAGAGTACGGAGAGGTTCTTCGGCGGGTCGGCGAGGGGCTCGAGCTCGGCCTTCTTCCAGCGCCAGCAGCCCTCGCCGAAGGCGATCAGCGTCGCGCGTTCGGCGTGGCGCGCGGCCTTGACCATCCGCTTCATCTCCGGCTGACCAACCTCGATCCATTCGATCGTCCGGCCGTCGCCCGAGCGGGTCCAGAGGTCCGGCTCGTCCGTCGCGGAGATGCCGCGGCCGAATTCCAGGTCGTCCGCATAGCGGAGGCCGTAGGCGAGCAATCGGACGAGCGTGCGCTCGAGCGTCTCGGAGGGATGCTGCGCGATCGAGAGTGAACGCTCGGCGTAGAGGCCGCGATCGACGTTCGCGAGCTCGAGATGGACCCGGTAGATCGTCGCACCACGCGCCATGTCGGCGAGCTTCGCAGAGCGGTGTGTCCGCCGCGAGGGGCACGCGCCTGCGGGCCGGGCCGCCGGCGCAGCGGGCGACGCCGGACGCGCGAGCGCTCGGAACGCGATCGCCTCTCAGGTGGAGAGATCTCCGGCGATCGCGCGCTGCAGCACGTGCTCGATCTCCGCGGCGCTGCAGGGCTTCGGATTCGTATCGAGCGATGGATCGGCGAGCACCATCGGGACCAGCGCGGGGATCTGTTCGGGCACGACGACGCCCGCGAGGCTCTCCGGTAGCCCGATGCGCCGCCGCAGGGCGAGGAACCACGCGAGCACCGCGTCGAAGCCGCCGCGCGCGGGATCGAGCTCGAGCGTTCGGGCGAGGCGCTGCATGCGCGCTTCGATCACGGGCCGGTTGTGGACCATGACGTAGGGCAGGAAGATCGCGTTGGCCGTGCCGTGGTGGAGGCCGGTGAGACCTCCGACGGGATGCGAGAGGGCGTGGATCAGGCCGAGGCCCTTCTGGAAGGCCGTCGCGCCCATCGCCGCCGCCATCAGCATGTTCGCGCGCGCGTCGGCGTCGCGGCCGTTCTCGACGGCCCGCGCGAGGTTCTCGGCGACGAGCCGCATCCCTTCGAGCGCGATCCCGTCGGCCATCGGGTGATAGCCCCGTGCACACCAGGCTTCGAAGGCATGCGCGAACGCATCGATCCCGGTCGCAGCGGTCAGCATCGGCGGCAGTCCGTAGGTCAGCTCGGGGTCCGCGAGCACGAGCCTCGGCTGCATGAGCGGATGGAAGATGATCTTCTTGTTCCGGTCGCTCGGATCCTGGATCACCGCTGCCCGCCCGACCTCGGAGCCGGTTCCCGCCGTCGTCGGGATCGCGATCAGGGGCAGGATCTTCGCAGCATCGGCGCGCTTCCAGTTCTCGCCGCGGTCTTCGTAGTCGAGCACGCCGCCCGGGTTCGCGACGAGCAGGGCCACGCATTTGCCGACGTCGAGCGCCGAGCCGCCGCCGATCGCGACGCAGCCGTCCGCCCGATGGGCCCGGGCCGCCGCGCGCCCGGCTTCGACGTGGGCGACGGCGGGATTCGCACCGATCTCGGCGAAGATCCGGGCCTCGAGCCCGGCTGCCGCGAGGCGCGCGCCGATCTCGGAGAAGAAGGGCAGGGCGACGACGCCCGGATCGCTGACGACGAGGGGCCGCGCGATGCCGAGTTCGCGGCAGGCCTCGGGCAGCTCGGCGACGCGGCCGGCGCCGAGGCGATAGGCGGTGGGATAGTTGAAGCTGCCCCGGATCGGTGTCGCGGACACGGTCGTTCCTCTCGAGTCCGGCGCGGCGCGGCTCAGATCAGCTCGAAATAACGCGCGAGGTCCCAGTCGGAGACCGAGCGCCGGAAGGCCCGCTCCTCGGCCTCGCGCGTCGTCGCATGATGCTCGACGAAGGTGTCGCCGAAGACCCGCCGCGCGAGGGACGAAGCGCGCAGCCGGGCGCTCGCCTCCGCGAGCGAGCCGGGCAAAGCCAGCACCTCGGGCGTCTTCGCGTCGTAGGCGCTCCCGACGACGGGCTCGCCCGGGTCGAGCCCCTCCTCGATGCCCGCGAGGCCCGCGGCGAGGGCGGCCGCGAGGGCGAGGTACGGATTCGCGTCCGCGGGCGCGATCCGGAACTCGCTGCGCTGCCCGTCCGGACCGGCGGGAATGACGCGGATCGCCGTCGTGCGATTCTCGACGCCCCAGTTCGAAGCCGTCGGCGCCCAGAGCCCGGGGACGAGGCGGCGATAGGCGTTGACCGTCGAGCAGACCATCGCGAGCAGCTCGGGCAGGTACTTGACCTGGCCCGCGACGAACCGGCGCATCGTCTCGCTCATCTCGAAACGCTCGCCGGGGGCGTGGAAGAGGTTGCGGCCGGTCTTCGGATCCGTGACCGAGAGATGGATGTGGCCGCTCTGGCCGGGATAGTCGTCGTTCCACTTCGCCATGAAGGTCGCCATCATGCCCGCGCGCTGGACGAGCACCTTCGCGAAGGTCTTGAAGAGCGCGGCCTTGTCCGCGGCCGCGAGGCCCGGGGCATGACGGATCGCGGCCTCCAGCACGCCGGGGCCCGTCTCGGTATGCAGCCCTTCGAGGGCGCAGTCGAAGGCCGCCATGTCGTCGAGCAGCGCGTGGTAGAGCTCGGCATGGACGGAGCTGCGCAGGATCGAGTAGCCGAACATGCCCGGCGTCGCGGGCTTCAGGTTGCGGTAGCCCTTCGCGCGCACGCTCTCCGGCGTCTCGTCGAAGAGGAAGAACTCGTATTCGAAGGCGGCCTCGACGTCGAAGCCGAGGCGATTCGCATGCTCGAGCGTCCGCGCCAGCACGCTGCGCGGACACACCGCCGCATACTCCCCTTCGAACGCCCCGATCAGCAGCAGCGTGTCCTCTTCCCAGGGAATCCGCCGCAGCGTCGACAGATCGAGGCGAACGGGCGCGTCGCGGTAGCCCGTATGCCAGCCGGAGACGCGGGTCTCCGGATGGAGCGCGTCGTGGAGATCCCAGCCGAGCACGACGTCGCAGAATCCGAAGCCCTTGTCGACGGCGGAGGCGAGCTTGCGCCGGTCGACGTATTTCCCGCGCATGACCCCGTCGCCGTCGAAGAGGCCGATCTTGAAGAAGCGGATGCCCTCGCGCTCGATCCAGTCGTCGAGGGCGGCGGGGGTCGTGACGAGAGCATCGGTCGTCGGCTTCATCGCGGGCGCCGCCGCCTCTC
>CAZFKD010000346.1:4447-5239 GCA_964519695.1 uncultured Spirochaetaceae bacterium | reverse complement strand
CCCCCGGATGGAAGCGCACGCCGCGTTCGAGGGGCACCGGCTTCCAGAGATTGATCCCATGGCAGTAGCCGCAGACCTGCGACGACGCCTTCGCGCCGAGCCGCGCCGGATTCACGATCGTCGGATCGGGCTCGTCCGAGAGGCGCATCCGATAGCGCCGCGCCGGATCCTGGTTCGCGCGCACGTGCTCGCCCGCCGGCCCGTGGCAGGCCTCGCACGCGATCCCGAGCTCGGCCGCACGCGGATTCCAGCCGGCGTCGGCAGTGCGGTTCTTCTCGCCGGCGACGGCATGGCATTCGATACAGCTGTCGTGCCAGACATCGAAGGTCCGCGCGCCGTCCGGCGGCCGGATGAAGCCGTCCTCGCGCGGGATCCAGCGCTGGTCCGCGTTCAGCCAGAGCCAGGGGAAGTTGAAGAGGCGCCCGTCGCGCTCGCTCGCGACCCAGTAGGTCTGCATGTGATGCGAGCCCGTCGTCATCACGATGCGCTTCCAGCGCCGCGGCGTGCGCGCATCGGGCACCGCATCCGGGCGCGTCCCCCGCGCCAGCAGATCCGCCTCCCAGTCGGGATCCGCCATCTCGACCCAGTACTCGTCGCCGCGGCGCTCGAGGCGGTAGCTGCGCCCCTTCGCCTCGAGGGTCTGGCCCGCGAAGCGGCCGAGGACGGCTTCGGGGGTCGCTTTCTGGGTCATCGTGCGGTGATGGGTCGAATGCCAGGAGGCGTAGTTCCCGGGATGACAGGACTGGCAGCGGTCCGAGGAGACGTAGGGCTCGATCGGATCGGGGCGGGCGA
>CAZFKD010000346.1:0-4437 GCA_964519695.1 uncultured Spirochaetaceae bacterium | reverse complement strand
CGCCCGCGAGCGCCGCGCTGGCGGGCGCGGACGCCCCGCCCGCTGCGTCGACGGAGCGGCCCGGAATCTCGCGCAGGAGCGCATCGACCGAAGCGCTCCGCTCGCCCTGGCGCGTCTGGTAGGCGAACCCGGCGGCCAGCGTGCCGCCCGCGACGGCCAGCGCAATCAGGGCCTGCGCGAATGCGCGCCCCCGGAGCGCACCCGTGAATGCGACGAGCGCTGCGCCTGCGCCGGCGCCGACCAGCAGGATCTGAGCCACCCGATCGAAATCGAGCATCACCATGCTCCGGACTCAACCACGTCGCGCGCCGAAAGCAAAACGCCCCGCCGAATCTCTCGATTCGACGGGGCGATGCGGTCTTGCCGATCCTGGATCGCTCCGGTCCGGGCCGCGCGGCCCGACTCGGGACGAGCTCGGATCAGATCTGGCTGCGGCGCCGATCGCGAACGATCAGACCGATCAGGCCGAGGGCGCCCGCGCCGAGGAGCGCGGCCGAGGCGGGCTCGGGCGTGAAGGTCACGATCGTCGCGTTCGTGCCCGCGAGGTTCGTGATCTGGCCGCCGCGCGACTGCAGCAGGTGGCCGGAGACCAGCTGCAGCTGGCCCGTGATGCCGCCCAGGCCCGTCACGTTCAGGTTGCGGAAGCCCATGTCGGTGCGGGTCGTGAAATCCATGACCGGCGTGCCGATCGTGTTCGCCAGCGCCATGACCGTGCCCGTCGTATAGGGCAGGATCGTGAACCAGCCGGTCCCGAGGCCCTGGAAGACGACCATGCCCGTGACGGCGTTGACCGAGGGGACCGTCATGACGGCGAACGTCGCGCTGCGGGTCTCGCGGCGGACGACGTTCATCGCGGTGAAGGGAACGCCCGGACCATTCGCGACCGGGAAGAAGAACCTGTTCTGCAGGCCCGGCACCGTCCCGTTGTCGGAACCCGCCGAGAACTGCGTATGGATGATCGCGCGCGTTCCGCCGAACCGGTTCGGGCCGGCCGCCACCTGGAGTCGGCCCGCGCCCGTATGCGGCGTCCACGTTCCGACCGAGCGGAAGGTCGGGATGCCGGGGACGTGATTCATGGCGGAGTAGGCGAAGTTGCCCGGTCCGTTGTTGGGCTGCATCACGAGATCGTTGACCGTGCGAACGATGTTCGTCGTCAATCGGCGGAGGTTGCCGCCGGGGAAGAGGAGCATCTGGGACTCATTGGTCGTGAACTGGCCCTGCTTCAGGGTCACGCCACCAGTGCCGGGCTGATAGAAGCCGTACCAGTTCTGGGTTCGCAGCTTGTACTCGGCGAAGTACGCGCCCATGTTCTGGCCGGTGGTGCGCTGGTCGTAGGTTCCCATCGCAGTACAGCAGGGAACGGAGTCGCCGCTGGTCGAGCCGTCGCCGAACTTCTCGAAGAAGCGCTGCTGGTAGCCCACGAGCACCTGCGCCGAGGCAGGGGACGCCACCCATCCACTCATCATCAGCATCGACAGGCAGCTTACGACCGCCGTCATGAATCGCGTTCTGGTCTTCATCTCGTTCCCATCTCCTCGTGAATCGGATCTGTGCTCGCCTCGAGCCCTAGATCCTCGATCCGACACAAAACCCAGGCCTCGACTGAAGTATCCGACTCCCTCCGCCGCGT
This sequence comes from uncultured Spirochaetaceae bacterium, assembly GCA_964519695.1. Classification (GTDB taxonomy): domain Bacteria; phylum Myxococcota_A; class UBA9160; order UBA9160; family UBA4427; genus UBA4427. The sequence goes on along the minus strand of CAZFKD010000346.1, from coordinate 2,807 downwards.
GACCTGCTGCGAGAGCGAAAGCCGGCTTTTCCGGACGACCCTCGGTCATCCTAAACGAAATCGCGCAGCCAACTCAAGAAGAATCTTCCGGTTCGGCACGCTCGCCCCTCAGAATCCCGCGGGAATCAAGAACGCTTCCGGTTCTCTGAATTCCCATGCGCAATCGACGAGAAGGCCTCCAGCAGCCGACCCCGCGCCGATCCCGCTGGGCACAAGCGGGGGCGCCCGTCAGGGCCAGCGGAGCTGGAGACCCGCGCCGACCTGGGCGACGCCCGATCCGGTCTCGAAATTGAACTCGCCCCGGTCGTCGCCTTCGCCCCGGGCTCCGAACTTTTCGCGGGTTCCCGCCACGTCGAAGAGCAGGTTGGCGTTCAGGAAGAAGTCGACCGAGACGCCGAAGACGGCGGTGGTCGGCGTGGACAGCTTCAGCGCCGGTCCGAGGAAATGCTGAGTGATCTCCTGCTTTGCGCGAATGGCAAACTCGGTCGCCGTTCCCGGCCCGATGGGCGTCTCGGAAACGGACGTCTCGCCGACGTAACGCGCGCGCAGATGCAAGCTCTCGACCGCCGGCGTGATCGCGATTTCGAGGTCACCGATCGGAACCAGGAACTCGAGGCCGAAGCCCGCCGCGGGAGAAACCTGATACTCCATCGAGAATTTGGCCCGCTCGACGATCTCGAAGCCAGGGGGATTCGTCTCGATGAGCTGCGCACCGATCGTGCCCGACTCGTTCAGCGGGACCAGGACGCCCAGGTAGGCAACGGGACGCGGTCCACCGGGAACGAAGTCGAGCGAGGGGCCCTTCAATCCGCCGCTGAAGCGGAAGGTCATGTTCGACAGGAGGTTCGATTTCCGAGCGGTCGAGTCGACGTTGGTCGAGACGCTTCCCCGCGCGCGCTGAACCGTGACATGGGGCCCCGCCTCGAAAAAACCGGAGAACGACGAAGGCTCGACGGCGTCTTCCGAAGCGCTCGCTGGCAGGGCGACGAGCGATTCCAGCAGGAGGACTGGCAGGAGCGCGAGCAGAAAGCGAGCGATCCCCCGCTGCCGTGTCGCTCCAAATGCATCCCGGTCGAACTCGCGAATACCCATCATCGATCCGTCCTCGACCTAGAACTGGAGGGAGACACTCAGGCCGTACGTCCGCGGGTCGGAGACGACGTAGATGATCGCGCCCGTCCCTTCCTTGCGATCGAATGCCGTCACGGGATAGACCAGATCGCCGATGTTTCGAACCCAGCCCGCGATTCCGAGATTGCCGCCGGGCGTCTTGTACTCGAGGCGGACATCGAAGATCCAGAAAGGATCGGCACCGATCCGGGAATCGTTCTCGGGCGTGTAGAAGACCTGAGACTTGTAGCGGTAGTCGAACCGCGGCGTCAGCGTGCCGCCGAGCGGGATCTCCCACTCGTACGAGATCTGCCCGACGAGGTTGAACTGCGGCGCATTGACCAGCTGATTGCCCGAGAAATCGTCGACCTCGAAAGTCGGCTGCGGAACCCCGCCCCCGATCGGCGCATTGAAATCGGTGCTGACCTGCTGGAAATCGCTGTACTCGCTGTAGAGGAAGCTGACGGAGTTGAACCAGCGGATGCCCTCCCACGCGAGGGTGAGGTCGCTCTCGAGCCCGATCAATCGCGAATCCTCGGCATTGATGAGGATCGGCACGGGGATGCTGATGCCCGGCGCATCCTGGAGCTGGAAGACCTGTTGATTCTCGTAGTCGTAGAAGAATGCAGCTCCGTTCCAGTTGACGATGCCGTCGAGCCAGCCCGAGCTCCAGCCGACTTCGAAGGAATTCACGAACTCGGCTTCGACCGGCTCGATCGGCTGGGCTTCGGACAACGCGTTCCCGTTGAAGTGCTGCCCCTTGTAGCCGCGCGTGAAACGTCCGTAGAACTTGATGTCGTCCGTCGGCTTGAATCGCAGGATGATTTCGCCAGAGGGCCGAACCTGCTCGGCGACCTCCAACCGGTCGATGAAGCCGAGCAGCGGGGGATCGATGAACTGATTGTTCGCGAAGACGGAAAGCCTAGACGAGATCAGGAACTCCTTGCGTTCGAAGTTGACGCGGGCGCCCCCCTCGAGAGTCAGGTTTTCCGTCAGCTCGTACTCGACATACCCGAAGCCGGCGGCGGCATACGTCTCCTGCTCGTATTCCTGGAAGAGATTGGTGCGGGGGTTGTTCCAGAAATTGTTCTGGGCTTCGAGCTTCTCGTAGAGGAACTGGCCTCCGATCGTGACGGCGATCCCCCGATCGTCGTCCCAGGTGACCTTCAGATCCTCGAGAATCGAATAGGCCGTGTCCTCCACGAAGGCATCGGCTTCGATGAAGGGCGTCGCATCGAAATCGATCACGACCTCCCGGTCGGAGTATTCCACGCCGAGCGCGCTCACGAGGGTCCAGGGGCCGGTCGACCAGTCGGCGTTGAAGACGAGGCCGCCCAGGGTCAGCCGCTCATCGCCGCCGCGACCGAAGTCGCCGTCGAAGGGATCGCCGGCCCCGGCCTGACGATCGTTGCGGAAGCACGATCCATTCGCGTCGACCGCCGTGCACGTGTCGAAATCGAAGTAATTCTGGGAGTCGGTCCTGAAGTCTTCGAAGAATCCGCCATTGATCGGATCGGGCTCGGGCGCGACGCCTCGATGCTGGAACTGCGGCGCGAGTCCGAGATTCTGGCCACCGTGAAAATTCAAGTGGAAGCTCAGGTCTTCGGCAGGATCGAGAAGCCAGGACGAGCGAGCGAACCAGTTCTCGCGATTGTGGGTATCGGCGGGGGGGCGAGCGATCGGGGCGTTGAACGAAC
>CAZFKD010000345.1:256-5240 GCA_964519695.1 uncultured Spirochaetaceae bacterium | reverse complement strand
GTGGCCGAAGAGCTCGCTCTCGAGCAGCGTCTCGGGGAGCGCTCCGCAGTTCTGGGCGACGAATTTCTTGTCGCGCCGCGGACCGGAATAATGGATCGCCCGGGCCAGCAGATCCTTGCCCGTTCCGGTCTCGCCGGTCAGCAACACGGTCGCATCGGTCTGGGCGACCTTGCGCGTGACGTCGAAGACCTTCTGCATCGCAGGCGAGGTCCCGATGATGCCGTCGAACGAATAACGCGCTTCGACCTCGCGGCGCAGGTAGACGTTCTCGGCTCGCAGCCGTTCGTTCGCCCGGGCGAGCGCCGCCGTCAGCTCCGCATTGGCGCTCGAGAGGGCGAAGACCTCGAGCCCGCGCTTCACGCTGATGCGCAGCTCGTCGGGCTCCCAGGGCTTCGCGATGTAGCGGTAGATGCGACCTTCGTTGATGGCGCGGACGAGCGAGGGCATGTCCGAATAGCCCGTCAGCAGGATGCGGATGGCCCGCGGGTTGCGCTCGATCACCTTTTCGAGGAATTCGACGCCGCGCATGCCCGGCATGACCTGATCGGAGATGACGAGGGCGATGTCCTCGCGGTCGAGGATCGCGAGACCCTGCTCGGCGCTGTTCGCCGTGAAGACCCGGTATTCGGCGCCGAGGGTCAGCTCGATCGACTCGAGGATCGCGTCCTCGTCGTCGACGACGAGGATGCCGTAGCGACGATTCTCGTCGATCGGTCGCGCACCCTCGATCTCTGCGTTCCCGGAGGTCATGCGGACACGTTAACGCACGCCGTCCCCCCCGGCGTCCGCGCCCCTAACGCGCCGCCACGAGCGCCTCGACCCGGTCCATCACCTGCGCCTCGAGCCGCGCGTTCTCGAGGGCGTTGATCTCCTGGATCCCCGTCGGGCTCGTCACGTTGATCTCGGTCAGGTAGCCGCCGATGACGTCGATGCCGACGAAGAAGAGCCCGTGCTCCCGGGCGAAGGGGCCCACCCGGGCGAGGATCTCGCGATCCGCCGCGTCGAGCGGTGCGCGGGCCGGGGTCCCGCCGACGTGGAGATTCGCACGCGATTCGTGGGCGGCGGGCACACGCAGGACGGCGCCGATCGGCTCGCCCTCGAGCAGCAGGATCCGCTTGTCGCCCTTCCGAACGTCGGGAAGATAGGCCTGGGCCATCACCGAACGCTTCCCGAAGAGCGTCGACTGCTCGAGGATCGAGCTCAGGTTCCGATCGTCCTCGACCAGATGGAAGATGCCCTCGCCGCCCTTGCCGTCGAGGGGCTTCACGATCATCTGACCGCCGTGGATCTGCATGAACTCCCGCAGCTCCCGGATGTGACGGGTCACACGCGTCGCGGGCATCAAATCGGCGAAACGAACCGCGAGCAGCTTCTCGTTGAAGCTGATCACGCTCGAAGGGCGGTTGAGGACGAGGGTCTTGCGGCAGACGTCGAGAATCTGGGTCGCGACGATGTAGTCGCGGTCGACGGGCGGATCCTTGCGCTGGAAGGCGACGTCGACCTCGCGATCGAAGTCGACGTCGCAGACGGGACCGCGGCGGACCGGCGCCTCTGAAGCGAGATCGAGGGTGATCGGCGCCGCCTCCGCCCGGACCCGGCCGTCGTCGACGCAGAGATCCGCCGGATCGACATAGAGGACCCGATGGCCGCGATCCTGCGCCTCGCGCATCAAAACGATGGTCGTCGATGCATTCATCGGCTCCCGTTCGACGGGATCCATCACGAAGGCGAGCGTGAGCGGGCCGCGCGCCTTCGAGCCGGGCGACTCGGCGCGGGACGAGTCGGTCCGGGAGGACTCGGCTCGGGGAAACGCGGTTCCGGAAGACTCTGCTCGGGAAGACTCTGTACGGAAAGACATGGGGCTCCGCGGAGTCAAGGACCCGCCGATTCGGACCGAAACGGAGAGCGCTCGCGGAGCGCCGCGACACGCCGTGGCCGCCAATCGGTAGCGCACGGTCCGAGGCGTCGGCTAGCTTGCGCGATCGCGGGGTGAAAATGGCTTTTTTCCGGTCTGGGGGGATCCGGATCGCCCTGCTCCTGCTGGCGATCGCGGTCGTCGGCTTGGCGAGCGGGGCAGGGGCGGTCTACTGGCTGGTGATCCGCGATCTGCCGGATTTCCAGAAGATCGCCGACTATCGCCCGCCGGTCTCGAGCCTCGTCTTCGACCGCCAGGGCCGGCTGATCGCCGAGTTCTACACCGAGCAGCGGCGCCTCCTCCCGATCGAGGAGATCCCGCGCCACGTGAAGGTCGCCTTCGTCGCCGCCGAAGACGGCAAGTTCTACGAGCACGAAGGCTTCGACTTCGTCGCCATCCTGCGGGCGGCCCTCGCGAACCTGCGCGAGGGCGGCATCGCCCAGGGCGCCAGCACGATCACGCAGCAGACCGTGAAGAGCCTCCTGCTGTCCTCGGAGAGGACCTACGAGCGCAAGCTGAAGGAGATCGTGCTCTCCTGGCGTCTCGAGCAGCAGCTGACGAAGGACGAAATCCTCTTCCTCTATCTGAACCAGATCTATTTCGGCAACGGCGCCCATGGCGTCGGCCAGGCGGCGCGGAGCTATTTCGACAAGGACGTGAAGGATCTGTCGGTCTCGGAGGCGGCGCTGCTCGCCGGTCTGCCGCAGCGCCCCAGCGCCTACGATCCGAACCGCAATCCGTCGGCGGCCGAGGCGCGCCGACGTTATGTCGTCGGCCGCATGCTCGCGGACGGCCACATCGACCAGGCGACCCACGACGAGGCGCTCGCGTCGCCGCCCGTCATCACGTCTCCGGTCGAACGCGAGAACTTCGAGCTCGCGGGCTATTTCAGCGAAGAGGTGCGGCGGCTGCTCTACAAGGAGCTCGGCCAGGAGACCGTGCTCGGCGGCGGCCTGCGCGTCGAGACGACCCTCGATCTCGATCTCCAGCGCAGCGCGCGCGAGGCCGTGCGCCGGGGCCTGATCGCCCAGGATCATCGCTACGGCTATCGCGGCCCCCTGCGTCGCGTCGGCCCCGAGGAGCGCGACGACGAGCTCGAACGCCTCGCCCGCGCGAATGGCGAGCTCGGCGAGGCGAAGGCGGCGGACGACGGCGCGGCGCCCGAAGCGGAAGCGCTCTCGGTGCAGCGCCAGCAGGCGGCGCAGACGATTCGCGCCCGACTCGCCGCGGGCGACGTCCTCGAGGGCCTCGTCGTCGCAGTCGAGCGCGCGAAGCAGTCGGCGCGCGTCGAGTTCGGGGCGGGCGTCGCCGGCCGCGTGGCGCTCGCGGACGTCGCCTGGGCGCGCAAGCCGAATCCGAACGTGCGGGCTTCGCCGGTCGGCGAGATCGGGGCGATCTTCGACGTCGGCGATGTCGCTGCGTTCGTTCGGATCGGCGAGCCGGAGACGGCTGCGGCGGATGTCGAAGACGGCGATGACGCCAAGGACGCCAGGAGCGCAGAAGCGGACGCCGGAAGGGCGGCGGAAGCCGCCGAGGAGATCGCGCGCCTCGACATCCGCCAGGAGCCCTTCGCCCAGGGTGCGCTGCTCTCGATCGACAATGCCTCGGGCGACGTGCTCGCGATGGTCGGCGGCTACGACTTCGAGAAGAGCGAGTTCAATCGCGCGGTCCAGGCGGCGCGCCTGCCGGGCTCGTCCTTCAAGCCCTTCATCTACGGCGCCGCGCTGACCCGCGACTACACCCCGGTCTCGACCCTCATCGATCGCCCGGTCGTCTACACCGACCCGACCAGCGGCTTCGTCTGGGCCCCGCGCAACTACGGCCGGAAATCCTACGGCCCGATGACGATGCGCGACGCGCTCAAGAAGTCGATCAACAACGCGACGGTCTATCTCTTTCGCGACCTCGGCCCGAGCTACGTCATCGAGCATGCGCGCCGCTTCGGCTTCCAGTCGAAGCTGACGCCCGACCTCTCGCTCGCCCTCGGAACGAGCGCCGTGACCCTGCTCGAAATGACCCGCGCCTACGCCGTCTATCCGCGGGGCGGCAAGCGCGTCGTGCCGCATTTCATCCGCCGGGTCGTCGATCGCGAGGGGCGGGAGCTGCTCACGAACGTCCCGCTCGGCGACGTCCCGCCGCCGCTCGCGCCGCTGCCGCTTCCGTCGGAGCCGGTGAACGACGCAGGCGACGCGGCCTTCGCGGCAGCGACCTACGACGCCGATCAGGTGATCCGCCCGGCCGACGCCTACCTGATGTGCGACATGCTCCAGGCCGTCGTCCGGGAGGGAACGGGGGCCGCGCTCGCGAAATACGGCCGGACCTTCGCCGGCAAGACGGGGACGACCAACGAGTATTCCGACGCCTGGTTCGTCGGCTTCTCGCCCGAGATCACGACCGGCGTCTGGGTCGGGAACGACGACAACCGGGTCCTCGGCTACGGCGAGACGGGCGGAACGACGGCGCTGCCCATCTGGGGCGAGTACATGAGCGCCGCCGTCGCCCCCCATCCGAACCGCGAGTTCAAGGCGCCCACCGAGATCGAATTCCGGCGCGTCGACAAGGTCTCGGGACTGCTCGCCGACGCGAGCGCCCGGGACGCCTATTTCCAACCCTTCCGAGCCGGAACGGCGCCCGAACGAACCTTCACCGAAGAGACGGTGGAGAAGAAGACGCGCCAGGCCGCCCGCGACGACACCTTCTGACGCGCTATTCGCGCCCCGATCCCGGTCCGCCGCGTTGACATCGCCGCGCGAGATCGGTAACTCCGCGCACATGGGGGGACACGCGAGCACGAGTTCGCGCGATGGCACGCTTGCGTCCACCGCGCTGGACCGCCGCCACGATTCGAAGCGAGCCACCGACCGACGCCGCGCCGCGGAGACCGCGCTGCTCGATGCGATGCTCTTGCCGTCGGATTCGCCGCGGGATGGCGTCGGCGTCGAGGGGCAGGCGCTCCTCATGCGGGCGCTGCGGCGATTACTGCGTCAGGACGGCGTCGCGGGAGCCGTCGCGTGGGTCGACGATCCGGGTCGGCGACCCCAGGTCGTCGCCTCTCTGCCGGCCTCGCTC
>CAZFKD010000345.1:0-246 GCA_964519695.1 uncultured Spirochaetaceae bacterium | reverse complement strand
GCAGCCGAGCCGCGAGTTCTTCGACGCGCTCGTCCGATCGGGCAGCGTCCTGGTCCTCGAGGGCGCGCCCCATGATCTCGATCTGAAGGCCCTCGCGGCCCAGGGCATCGCCGCGGCGGCCCCGATCGCGGGCCTCGGCAGCCAGCCCGCCGCCGTCCTCCTGGTTCACCCCGAACGTCCCGGTCGCCCGCTCCGGCCGCGCACCCTCGCCGTCCTCGCCGAAGTCGCGGACCAGCTCTCCCAGTC
>CAZFKD010000344.1:2272-5241 GCA_964519695.1 uncultured Spirochaetaceae bacterium | reverse complement strand
CCGCGCAATCGACGCAGGCTCCGGCGAAGCTCCACGAGCCCCTTGAATCGAGGACGCCGGCGACAGGCATCCGCCGGGTCGGGCAGCGCGCCCAGGTAGAAGGTCTCGGCGCGCGGCACGACCTGCCCCATCACCTGATCCCCGGTGAACAGGAGCCCCGCCTTCTCGTCTTCGAGCAGCAGATGACCCGGCGTATGTCCCGGGCTGTGCAGGACTCGAACCGCGAAGTCCTTCCATTCGACGCGATCCCCTTCGCGCAGCGCGCGGTCGACCCGGGTCGACTGCCCCTCGGCGAGGTTCTGGTCGAGCGCATGGAATCGATCGCCCTCGATCCGCTCGAGCACGTCCGGCGTCGCGCCGGACTCCCGGAACAGCTCGAGCGCGTCAGCGAGCCGCGCGCGCACGACATTCTCGAAATCCTCGACCATCGGCGCATCGGCCTCGTGAACCCAGCATTCGAGGCGTGCCCCGCGTTCCCGAAGTGTTTGGACGAGGCCGAAATGATCGCGGTGGCCATGGGTCAGCACGACGCGCTCGACGTCGGCCACGCCGTAGCCGAGCTCGTCGAGGGCCGACTCGAGGGCGGCGAGGCTCGAGCGCGACTTGACGCCCGTATCGATCAGGGTGAGCGGGTCGTCTTCGACGAAATAGACCTGGGTCCACTCGAGCTCCCACTCGAGCGGGAGCGAGAGCATGTGGATCTGCGGCCGTTCGGGCAGCGGGCTGCGATGGAGGACGCGCCCCGGCAATGGAGCGGTTCCGGCTCGGGTTCGAGTCCAGACCTTCGGCATGCGGCCAGCATAGCCGGACGGGGTCGAAGCCGTCGACGTGCGATCCGCGAAAGGACGGTGACGAGTCTGCGCCGCATGCCCCCTGCCGGCGTCGCGCTTGCGAGCCGTGCGCTTCGCCGGCAGTCTATGGGCATGACGTTGGCCGATCCGACCCGACCCGTATCGCATGCGCGCGCCGCCGCGTGTCTGACGCGCCGCGCTGCGCGGGTGGCTTTGTTAGGCCTGGCGGCGCTCACGGCCGCGACGGCCGGGGCCGAGTCCCTGATCCACCTCCCGGTTCTCGACGATTCGCCTGCACTCGCCGGGACGACCTTCGATCCATCGGGACGCGCCGTCGGCCGATCGAGCTTGCGGGTCGAGGAGCTGGCCGAAGGGCTCCAGCGGCTCGAGATCGAGATGGCGGTCGACGCCGGCGGCCAGAACCTTTCCCAGGCGACACTTGCTCCGACGCCCGGCGGCGCGAACGGCGAGTCGGGTGGACTTCGCCTGATCGAGGAGCGCTCGCAATCGACGCGCGCGGACGGCGTGCGCCTCGACCTGCTGGTCATCGACCACGAGCAGGGCCGTGCCTCGTGCATCCCCGACCAGGGCGGCGCGGAGGCCGCGAAGCACGTCGCGCTCCCGGATCCGGATCGCGTCGTCAACGTACCGATGCAGCTCCTCTTCCAGCCGCTCGTCCTGGGCGAGGTCGAGGAGGTGCGCTTCCAGATCGTTCTCTGCAGCGACGGACCCCAGCTCCAGGACATGATCGCGGTCCGCGGCCCCCTATTCGAGCGCGACGGCCGCGAGGTCGTCGAAGTCCGGTACGGGCCGGATTTCGGCTCGGCGGTCGCCTTCCTCGCGAGCCGCCTCCTGCCGAGGTTCTCGTTCTGGTTCGATGCGAAGGACGGCGCCTATCTCGGCCATCGGATGCCGCTCCATCAAAAGGGGCCCGAGGTCGTCCTCGTGCGGTCCGGCTTGACTCCGCGCGATCTCGGCGTCGAATAACGCGTCGGCGCTCGAGCCCCGTGACGGGCGTCCAGCGCCGTGCAAGAATTGCGGGCGGCCGTGCTCGTCGTCACAGAACCTGCATCCCAACCCGACGAATATGCGCCCGGCTCGACTGTCCGGTCAGGCGCGGATCTTGCGGATCTTGCGGATCGAGAGGGGAGTGGCGGATCGCAGTGGCGAATGCGTGCGGTTCGAAAATTCGGATCGGATTCAATCGATTCAATCAATGGGGGATGAAATGCGAAAGACGATCTTTGGATTGGCGCTGGCAGGATTTCTGGTCGGAACTGGCTGTGCCTCGACTTCGGACCTGACGCAGCTCCAGAGCGACGTCTCGGCCGCCCAGACCGATGCAGCGGAAGCCCGCCGGATCGCCGAAGAAGCGCGATCGGCGGCGGCGGCGGCCCAGAGCGATGCCAGCGCGGCCCGAGCCGCGGCGGACGCTGCGGCGACGGAGGCGCGGACGGCGAGCGAGAAGGCCGACCGCATCTTTCAGCGCTCTCTGCATAAATAACACGGCCTTCCAGAGCGAGAACCCGGGACGTACGGCCCTGCTTCGCGAGGCCTGCGTCACGGATCTCGCGACGGGCCGGGTCCGTCCGCGGGTCGATCAGATCGTCGTCGAGAAGCGTGCGCGCAAGCTCACGCTCCGGTACGCGGGTTTTCCCGTGCGCACGTTCCGGGTCGCGCTCGGGAATGTTCCCGTCGGCCCCAAACGACGGCGCGGCGACGGGCGGACGCCCGAAGGCCGATACTGGATCGAGGGCCGGAACCGGCAGAGCCGATTCCATCGCGCGCTGAAGATCTCCTATCCTTCGCCGCTGGACGAGCTGGAAGCGCGCGAAGCGGGCGTCTCGCCAGGCGGTGCAATCATGATCCATGGACTCCCGGCCGGTGCGGGCTGGATCGGGCAGCATCATGCGGGACTCGATTGGACCCGAGGCTGCATCGCGGTCTCGAACGAGGAAATCGATGCAATCTGGGACCTCGTCTCCGACGGAACGCCCATCGAGATCCGTCCCTAGGAGCCCGACCCAAGATGGGCGTGGATGCCTCCGCGCGCGCTCGGGACGAGCGGGCGCAGGCGGGGCGCTGCTCCTCGCTGCGTTCGTCCTCGCCTCGATCGGCGGCTGCGCGCTGCTCCCGGTGAAGGCACCGCAGGCTCCGCCGCGGCATCTGCTCGAGAAT
>CAZFKD010000344.1:0-2262 GCA_964519695.1 uncultured Spirochaetaceae bacterium | reverse complement strand
CCCCGATCTCGTCGGTCGCCTCGCGTTCAAGGCCGCGGTCGAGCAAGACACGTTGGTCGACCTCGCGCCTTCGCTCGGCGTCGGCTATGTCGAGCTCGTCGCCGCCAACCAGCATCTCGATCCCTGGGTTCCGACGCCGGGCGCTCGGATCGTCGTCCCGAACGTCCATCTCCTGCCCGCCGGGCCTCGCGACGGCATCGTCGTCAACACCGGCGACATGCGGCTCTACTTCTTCGCGCGCGGCAAGGCGCCGCTCAGCTATCCGATCGGGATCGCGAAGGAGGGCTACGCGACGCCGCAGGGCGACACGAAGGTCGTCCGCAAGAAGGAGAACCCGACCTGGTATCCCGGGCCATCCGCCCTCCGCGACGAGCCGACCCTGCCGCGCGCGATCCCGCCCGGCCCCGAGAACCGGCTCGGCGCCTTCGCGCTCTACCTCGGCTGGCCGAGCTACCTGATCCACGGCACCAACGACCCGCGCGGTGTCGGGCGCCATTCGAGTCGCGGCTGCATTCGCCTTTACCCCGAACACATCGAGGACCTCTTCGCCCGCGTCCCGGTCGGAACCCGGGTGCGCGTCGTCCATGAGCCGGTGAAGACCGGCTGGGTCGGCGGCGAGCTCTATCTCGAGGTCCATCCCGAAAAGGAACGGGCGCTCGCCCTCGATGAGTCGGGCAAGCTCGAACGCGAGCCGGCGCCCGACCTGCGCTCGGTCGTCGAGCAGGCCGCGGGCGCCGAGATCGCCCGCGTCGATTGGGCACGGGTCGATCGCGTCGCGCTCTTCAGCGCGGGCATCCCGGTCCGCGTCACCGGCCGCAGCCCGCGCTGAGCCCTCTCAGTCCGCCGCAGCGCGCCGCGCGAATCGGGTCTGCGCCATGCGCAGCTTCGCGACGTATCGATAGGCTTCGTGCGACCCGCAGCGCAGCCCCGGCGTGAGTCTCAGGCCGCGCCGCGCATGCGCGCGGCCCGCACCCGCCCCGCAGAGATGGATGAGGGCTGCGAGCTCCTGCTTTCGGCGCAGCGTGGCCCCGCGCACCGGATGGCGACGCAGCGCGTCCTCGACGTTCCGGTGGAGATAGGCCGAAGTGAGCTCGATCGCGTGGGACGGGATCGTGCGGAAGTAGAGCGCGTTGAACCAGCAGCTCTGCCAGTCGTACCACGGCCCTGCCTCGACGACCCGATGGTCGTGGATGCAGTACCGCCTGGCCTCCGCAAAGGTCCCATCGATGATCTGGAACATGCCGACCGCGCTCGACGCCGGCCGGTAGATGCCGAAGGGATTGCCGGTCCAGGCGAAGCGCCAATAGGTCCGGGCCACCGGATTCCCGGCCGCCTCGATCTGCGCGAGGCCGGCGAGGAAATCCGCCGTGATGATCGGCGTCGAATGACGCTCGAAGAGCCGGCCATAGGCCCGCCAGGTCTGCTCATGGGTCTTGTGGAGCGAATCCTCGATCGGAAAGTAGAGCTCGGTCGGCTTGCGGTAGACCTGATAGGCGAAGTTGACCGCCACGATGAGCCCTGCGACGAGCCCGAGCCCGATCGGCCACTGCACCGCATCGGGCAGGGATCGCCAGGCGCGCCCGAGCCGATCGCGGGTCCGGCGACTCGAGATCCGCCGCCAGAGAGCGCGCGCGCCGGAGGGCCGCCGGGATCGGCGCCTTTGGCGACCGCGTGCGCGGGATCGCTTCGCTTTTCGACGCGGCATGGCCGCGCGTCTTCTAGCGCAGCGAGGCGGCCTCCGCCTCCGTCTGCGCGGGTGCGGCGGGCATCGACTGCAGCGCCCACGGCGACGCGTCGACGACCTGCAGGCCGCGGGCGTCGGCCGTGACGAGATGGCGACCCATCGCCGTGACGCGGGTGCGCGCGCCGACGTCCACGGTCTCCTCGACGCCGTCGAGTCGGCGATTCAGCACCTGCAGCCCGCGCTGGCCGACGAGATAGATCCGCCCGTCGATGCGCGTCGCGTCGACGACCTCGCCAATCTCGCGGGAGTAGAGCTTGCCGACCACCCGCGGCCGTTCGGCGACGGAGACGTCGAGCACGAGGGCGCCGCCCGGGCCCGTCACGATCGCCGTTCGATCGATCACGCGCACGTGGTCGGGGCCGAAGGTCCGACCGAGCTTGATCTGCGCGATCACCCGCTCGTCGACGAGCAGATCGAGCTTCGAGACGAAGATCGACTCGCCGTCCGCGAAGACCAGCGCCGAGCCCGTCGAATCCACGCCCTGGATCCCCCGCCGCATCGCGCGCCGGATCGTCCCC
>CAZFKD010000343.1:0-5242 GCA_964519695.1 uncultured Spirochaetaceae bacterium | reverse complement strand
CGATCATGAATTACGGCTGGGACATCTGCGTGAACAACCACATTCGATTGCTCACCGCATATCAGGATCTCGAGTGCCGTGAAGCGCTCGCGGACCTGCCCGACGCGGATCCCTTCTGAACTCATCTGGTGCGCTCGCTGCACGGAGGATGTTCGAGTCGATGCAGTTCTCGCAGGCACTGGCCTGGACCGAGAGGGACCAACTGATCGAGGCCGCGCAGTTCGCGGAGGAGGTCGGCTTCGACGGCGTGCTGCTCGCCGATCACGGGTCTTCCCGCGTCAGGTCCGCTCGGCCTATCCCTACGCCACCGACGACGCCAGATCGCCCTCGCGTTGCGACCCCGCGACACGGCCTGCTCGATCACCTCGCGGTAGGGCTCGCAGGTGCTCGCCGACGGGTTCGCCCGAACCCTCGGCGCCGGCCCCGAGTCGGTGATCACCCTGATGGCCGGTTTTGACCCGTCGCGGCCTCGCCGGCCCGCAGGCCGCACCTCGATGCCCGCCCGTTTCAGGTAGCGGCTCACCGTCTCCCGACGTACCCCGGTCGCCTCCTCAATCCGCCGAAGCGGCCACCCGAGACGCCCAAGAGCCTGTATCTGCTGCTGTTTATCCGTGTCCAAGACATTTGCCGTAACGATCGAGGCTACTCGCCTCGATCGCCGTCAATGTCCCGGACGGCCCGCTCGGAAATGGCCGGTTTTCAGGTGATCTTGAATGGCCGCTTTTGGGTGATCACCGAGGCTCGCACGGACGTCGGTCGTCACGCTGATCCCAAAGCAACGCAGCCACCAGACCCGCGAGCGGATCAAGAACTTCTGCCGGCGCAACCGCACCAGGCAGGAGCTGCGCGATCTGCTTCGTGATCTGAACTGGCTCCTTCGAGGATGGAGCGCCTTCTACCGCCATGCGTGGGGAGCCAAGCGGGTCTTCTGCTCGCTCGGCTACTACGCCTGGTGGAGCGTCTTTCGCTGGCTGCGCAAGAAACACCTGCGCGTGCCCGTGAAGAAGCTGAAGGCGATCTATCCGCCATCGAAGGAACCGGGGGTACGCCGGGGACAGTGGCACCATCGAGGGGTCACGCTCTTCGTCTCCGGCCTGACACGAGTCGAGCCCTATCGGCTCTCCTCGGCCCGCCCGCCCCTCTTCGCGATCCATCATGGAGAGCCGGGTGCATAACGAAAGGTGCATGCCCGGTTCGGAAGGGGGCGCGCGGAAACCGACCGGCGCGAGCCGGCACGGCGCCGCGCGTCCACCTTGCGCGACCAGGCGGTCGTGGCCGCAGGCGTCGCAGTGGACGCGGATGAATCCATGGGCGAGTACGCCACACTCGAGGTACGCCCGGATCTCGCGTTCCACGAAGCGGGCGACGGGCGCTCCCCGCGATCTCGATCGGGCGAGCAGCGGAATGAGCTCCGCACGGATGACCGAGTGGAGGAGGGTCTTCTCGGGCTCATGGCGCGCGTAGTCGGCGACGGCGGGCTCTCGGCCGGGACCGGGACGGGAAAAGGTCGGCGAGCCGACGTATCACGATTCTCTTGATGGGCGGCGACCCACGCCATTCGTGAATCCGAATTCACTACCAGGGTTGGATCTCCTCGAGCAGATCCGAGATCGCGATGGCGCGCAGATTCTCCGCGAGATCGAACGAACTCGGTCCGGCATGGACGACGTAGAGCCGCTGGAGCTTCAGGTCCGACATCGCCGTCCGCATCGACGGCGTGATTCCCGGAGTCGATGTCCGCTTGATCTCGAAGCCCCAGCGCTTCCGGCCTCGAACGACGAGCAGGTCGAGTTCCGCGCCGCCGTGGGTCGCCCAGAAATGACACTCCTCGGGCCGTACCTCGAGCCGGGCGATGATCTGGGAGAGAACGAACCCTTCCCATGAAGCGCCTGATTTCGGATGCGCATTCAGCGCGGTCAGATCATCCAGCCCCAGGAGCGTGTGCAACAGACCGCTGTCCGTGAGATAGACCTTCGGCGACTTCACCTGCCGCTTCTTCAGGTTCTCGTGCCATGGCTGGAGTTGCCGAACGACGAATGCCGACGTCAGCAGATCGAGATAGGTTCGAACCGTGTTGTCGGCAACGCCGAACGACCGGCCGAATTCGGAGGCGTTCCAGATCTGTCCATGGTAGTGGGCGAGCATCGTCCAGAATCGCCGCAAGGCCGGCGCGCCGACCCGGATCCCGAGCTGCGGCACGTCGCGCTCGAGAAAGGTCGTCACGAACTGACGTCGCCAGGTCTGGCTCTTCGTGTTGGAGCTGGCGAGAAAGGACCTCGGAAAACCGCCCCTCAGCCAGAGGCGGGCATGCTTCTCGACCCCGACCTCGCCGAGCGAAAATCCTTCGAGGGGGTAATGGGCGATCCGCCCGGCCAGAGTCTCGTTCGTCCGCCGAAGCATCTCGGGCGAGGCGCTTCCGAGCACGAGGAAGCGCGCGCGGATCGGACGTCGGTCGGCCAGCACCCGCAGCAACGGGAACAGGCCCGGCACGCGCTGGATCTGATCGAGGACGACGAGGCCCTTCAGCGGCTCGAGCGCCAGCTGCGGATCCGACAGACGCGCCAGATCGACTGGACTCTCGAGATCGAACGAATGGGACGTCTGCTTCCAGGCTCGCCGGATGTCGCCGGCAAGCGTCGTCTTTCCGGTCTGGCGGGCGCCCAGAATGGCGACGACCGGGAACTGCTTCAGCAGCTGCAGCAGGCGATCGCGGTGAACGGTGCGGCTCAGAACGCGACGAGGCTACCTTGAAATCTCGAAGCCAGCCATCGAATTTTCAAGGTGTACCCATGATGCTCCCGATGGGCGGATCCCCACGCCATCCGTGAATCCGAATTCACGCGAGATGCGGAGCGAAGCAACGATCAGAGCGATCGCAGCTGCTCGACGCCCGGCGAATTCAGGAACACCTCGCCGTCTGCACGACGACCCGATCCCGCTCGATGATGCGCCGGAAGCCCTCGCCCGTCGTCGCCCAATCGACGACGTCGACGCGAAACGGCAGGTCCGACTCCGCGAATGCATCGCGGAGGCCAGCCAGGATCGTCAGCGAAAGCGCTTCCTCGCCCAGGATCGCCAGGTCGAGATCGGAGTGCTTCTTCGCACGGAAGAGCGCACGCGATCCGAAGGCCCAGACTTCCCGGCCAGAGACGAACTCGCGGAGGATGTCGCGCACGATGTTCCAGTGTTCGGGACGAATCTCGATCCGCGGGATTGCAGCCGGTTCGAGCCCATCAATCGACATTGCGCGCCTCGAGTCGGCCGAGCAGCATTCGAGCGTCGACGACGAAGCCCGACATCCCCTCCAGAACCCGACGGGCTTTGACTCGATCGTAGGTATGGGCCGTGATGTTTCGAAGCTCGCGATGGCGGAACCAGGCGTCGACGTCGTCGATGAGCCCCTTCTCGGCGGCAATCCGCATGACGTTCCGAAAGCTCGATTCGTCGATCTCTTCGGGACTCGCGGCCTCGGCTTCGAGCCGGCGCTTCAGCATCTTGACGCCGATCTCGTAGACGAACTCGAAGTTCTGGATCACGCCGGCGACCAATGTGTTCCGGACCTTCTCCGGCTGACCCGGAAACCAGCTCGCGTCACTCACGACTTCGAGCGCTGCCTCGAGCGAGCGGAGCGCATCACGCAGCGGCGTGAGATCGAGAATCATGGCTGAAGCGCGACGGTGTGCTCGAACATCCGTCCTCCGCTATCCGAAAAGCAATACCTAGTCGACGAACGTCCGCCACTTCGCATAACGCGAGCCCACGCCCGTCACGACGTCGAAGAACGCCGCCTGCAGCTCCTCCGCGACCGGTCCCCGACGCCCCTCGCCGATCTGGCGATGGTCGACCTCGCGGACGGGCGTCAGCTCGGCGGCCGTGCCCGTCAGGAAGATCTCGTCGGCGATGTAGAGGTCGTCGCGGGTCAGGGCCGTCTCGACGACCTCGAAGCCGCGGTCGCGGGCGATCTCGATGACCGATTCGCGCGTGATGCCGTCGAGGATGCTGTGGAGCGGGGGCGTCTTGATCTTGCCGTCGCGAACGACGAAGAGGTTCTCGCCGGTACATTCGGAGACGAGCCCCTGGGTATCGAGCATGATCGCTTCGTCGAAGCCGTCGAGCAGCGCTTCGCGCTTGGCGAGGATCGAGTTGACGTAGTCGCCGCAGGTCTTGCCGTTGGTCATCTTGGCGTTGACGTGATGGCGCGCGAAGGTCGAGATCTTGGCGCGGATGCCCTTCGCCATGCCCTCGTCGCCGAGATATTTGCCCCATTCCCAGGCGATGACGGCGACGCGCACGGGGTTCTCGCCCGGATGCAGCCCCATCGCGCCGTCGCCGATGAATGCGAGCGGCCGGATGTAGCCCGCCGCGAGATGATTGCGCCTCAGCGATTCGAGGCAGGCGGCCTCGATCTCGGCGGGCGCGAACGGGATCGCCATCAGGTTGATCTTCGCCGAGTCGTAGAGCCGCCGGACGTGCTCCTTCAGGCGGAAGATCGAAGAGCGGCCGTCGACGCCCGCATAGCAGCGGATGCCTTCGAAGACGCCGAGGCCGTAGTGGAGCGTATGCGTCAGGATGTGGACGTTCGCGTCGGCCCACTTCACGAACTTGCCGTCGAGCCAGATCTCTTCGCCCGTCACCCGCTTCGCCGTGTTCTTCGCCATCTCGGTTCGTCCCCTGGCGCCTCGGCGCCCGATCGTTCGCGAGGGCGCAGAGACCGGAGCGCCGGGGCGGACGCTCCTCTCGACCTGCGAGAGGCGTCAGCGCCGGAAGATCCGCTTCAGGACGCCCTTGTCCTTGTCGCGACGCATGTTCATGATCCGCAGCTCGCGCATCGCCTCGACACACTGCGGCCGGATCTCGACGGCGCGCGAGAACATCTTCTTGGCGGCGCCGGGCTTGCCCATGGCCTTGTACAGCCGGCCGAGCAAGAGGTAGGGCTTCTCCCGATCCTTTGCCAGCTTGACCCCCTCGCGACAATGCTCGAGCGCCTCGCCCAGCATGATCTGGTTGTCGGGATGGCATAAATAGAGGCACCACCCGTAGTGCGAGCGGTATTCGCCCTCGCTCGGGAAGTTCTCCATCGCCCGGCCGAAGCAGAGGAGCGCGCTCTCGTAGGCGCGCTGGGCGAGCAGTGCCTCGCCCCGCTGGAACTCGGTCTCGGCCTGCAGGGCGCGGCGCCCCTCGTCGACGGCCTCGGCCTCGCGGCGGCCCTGGGTCTGGGAGGCGGAGTAGGCGGCGCGGGCCT
>CAZFKD010000342.1:5024-5245 GCA_964519695.1 uncultured Spirochaetaceae bacterium | reverse complement strand
CAGCGGCGGCGAGCGACGCAGGCCGCGCTGAGATCGCGCGGCGCCCGAGCAAGTCCGCGATGTACCGACTCTACTCCTGGGAACACAGCTATTTCTCGGGCAAGGTCCGCGCCTATCTCCGCTTCAAGCAGCGGATGGGCGACCTCGGGCCGGGCTTCGAGGACATCCTCGCGGTGATCTCGACCTGGGTGGGCTTCGAGGTGGGCCTCATCCAGGCGGCG
>CAZFKD010000342.1:286-5014 GCA_964519695.1 uncultured Spirochaetaceae bacterium | reverse complement strand
GATCTCCTGGCGGGCTTGCTGGCCCGCCAGTCCGGCAGCGGCGCCGTCCCGCAGCTCGAGGCACCGGACGGGACCTGGATCCAGGACTCGAGCGAGATCCTCGACTACTGCGAGGCGGCCCACCCCGCCTGGCCGATCGTCCCGGATCCCGTCTCCCGACCGCGTCAGCATCTCGCCGCCTACCTGATCGAGCTGCTCGCCGACGAATGGCTCGTCGTCCCCGCGTTCTGGCAGCGCTGGTTCTTCAGCGAGAACGGCCGCGAGCCGAGCCATCGCGCCTTCAACGAACAGCAATGGGGCGCCTTCCTCGCCGCCGGACAGGACGGCCATGCCCGCCGCGCCGCCGGCGCCGGCTTCTTCGAGGCCGCCTTCGGCATCTCGGATACGCGCCGCCATCCGAAGGGCGTCTACGCCGGCCTCGTCCATCTCGGCTGCGATGCCCGGACCGAGCGTGCCTGGCAGGCCAGCCAGCATCGCCTGCTCGGCCTGCTCGAGGCGCATTTCGCGAGACACGACTTCGTGTTGGGTGGCCGCCCGAGCCTCGCCGATTTCGGGCTGCTCGGACCGCTCTACGCCCATCTCTACCGCGACGCCGTCGCCGGCTTCGCCCTGCGCACCCAGTTCCCCCTCGTCACCGAATGGGTCGAGCGAACCAACGGCGAGGGCGCGCTCAACGCGCGCGCGTTCGGCCAGAAGCTCTACTCGCTCGGCGCGGATGGAGCGCTGATCGCCCGCCCGGCCTCGAGCGACGGCGCGGAGTGGCTCGCGGACGACACGATCGCGCCGACCCTCGAGCCCGTCCTCGGCGTGCTCTTCGAAGAGATGTGGCCCGCGCTCGTCCGCGCGCGCGACGCCCTGCGCGCCTTCATCGCGGTCCCGAGCCACGCCCCCGGCGACGAGCTCCCCGGCAAGACTTTCTTCGCGACGCCTGGCTTCGAAGCGCACCAGACGGGCGATGGCGCGCTGACGCATTCGTTTGAGATCGGCGGCATCGCCGCGCGACGGATGGTCGTGCCCTATCAGTTCTGGATGCTCGGCCGCATCGAGCGGGCGCTCCGGCCTTCGCTCGCAGATCCGGCGGCGAGGCGTTCGCTCGGTGATTGGCTCGGCGGATTTCCGGGCGGCAGTGCACTGCTCGACCTCGACGGGTTTCTCGAGGGATGTCGGGTTCGGAAGGAGGGGGCGCGGATCTTCTCGGGGTGACGAGCGCTCAGTGCTCGAGATGTTTCGAGAGAAACCCGTAGAGCTTGAGCCAATGACGCACCGCCGAGTCGCGGGAAGCGAATCCGTGTCCCATCTTCGCGTAGATGGTCGCCTCGGCCGGCGTCTTGGCGAGATCGAGCGCGAGTTTCATCCGGATCATGTGATCGAGGTCGACGGTGCGATCCCACTCGCCGTGCGCGAGGAAGATCGGGACCCGGATCTCGTCCGCCCGATAGACGGGCGAAAATCGGCGCATCTCCTCGTAGTCCTGCTCGGGATCGCCGACGAGCTTTTTCATCTGCGAAGTCAGTAATTCGCCTCCCGTGACCGCGTCGACGTTGAACAGGAGCGCGATGTCGGTGACGCCGCTGAGCGAGGCAGCGCATCGATAGCGATGCGGATCGCGAATCACCATCATGAGCGCCGAGTAGCCACCGTAGCTGGCGCCGACGGCACACATCCGATCGCCGTCAATACGCCCGCTCGCGACGACGTGAGCGACTGCCGTCTCGATGTCGTCCTCGATACCCCTGCCCCATTGCCGATGCCCCGCCTCCTGGAATCGTCTTCCCTGGCCGCCGGAGCCGCGGTAGTTGACCTGCAGGACCGCGAAGCCGGAGCGCGCGAGGTACTGCACTTCGCCCGAATAGCCTCGCAGATCCGCGATTCCGATCGGCCCGCCATGCGGCATCACGACGAGCGGAGGCTTCGGGCCCGGAGTCGGCGGCATCGTCAGGAATGCTTCGAGCGCCCCGCCTTCGGGTTTCGGGATCTCCAGCCGCTCCATCTCGGAGAGCAGCGCGTCGTCGAGCCAGGGCGCCACGCGTCCGAGCGGAGCCGTCATTCCGGAATCGAGGTCATGGACGACGAAGCCGCCCGGGTCGGTCGAGCTCGAGACGAAGAGCGTGACCCGGCGATGGTCCGAGCTGATCCCGGTGATCGCGACGATCGAACCGGGGAAGAGTCGAGTGATCGCCGCCTGCAGGACCTCGCTGCCGGATCGGAGATAGGCATAACGCTGCTCTCCATCCTCGATGTAGACGGCGGCAAGCAGCTCACGCTGCTCGGAGTCGAACACGAGGCCGACCAGTTCGGCCGTCGGATGCTCGTAGATCAGCGCGCCGACCTGGTTCGTTTCGGGGTTGTACTCGTACAGTCCGTATCGATCACGCTCGAGCGCGCTCGCGACGAACAGTTTACGCCCGTCCGCGCTGAATCCGAGCGGAACGAGATCTTCGAATCGATCCACCTCGCGCTCGCGTCGTACGACGCGCCATTTCCCGTCCGGCTCGTCCCGGTACCAGAAGCGGAGCTCGACCGGATCGTCCGACATCGAGAGCGCCGCGCGGACCCCGCCTTCGCGGTCGACCAGCCATGCAAAGACCGACTCGTCGATCCTGGCGAGCAGGATCGGCGAATCGGGTGCCTCTGCATCGAGGTCCTTCCAACGCTCGTTCCGTCGCTCGAGCAACGCGAACGAAGCGCGGTGGACCGACATCGGACTCTCGGCATGCACGAAGAGCACTTCGCCCGGCCGATCGGGAGATGCGTCGACGATCGTGCCACGCGCGTTCAGCATTCGACGCTCGAAGACCACGTCTCCAGCCGTCGGATCGAGGGCGATGCTTTCGTAGACGTTGCCGCGAAACGAGCTCTTGCGACCGTACTCGATGATCAGGGAGTCGGGACCATCCCAGAGCAATCGGTCGATCCAGTGGTCCCTGCCCAGCTCCTTCGGGCCGTAGATCTCCTGCTCGTCGCCCGAGTCGACCTGCCGAAGTCGCACACCCGGGAGCCCATTCTCCGGATCGACGAAGAGGGTCGCGACGTGACGACCGGACGGACTGATCTCCGCATGGGTGGTCTGCGGGGGGCTGAAGAGCTCGTGCACCGTCGCGGGCAGACGGGAACCGCTCGCTCGAACGACGCCGGGCAGGACGAACAGCGTGGAGCCCAGAACGGCCGCCACTGCCAACCATCGCCGCCGATTCGCCCGGCGATCCGACCAGCGATCCTCGACCGCCTCTCGCCTACTGCGGATCGGCGTTCGATTCATCGTCGACCTTCTTCGATTCGGACGTGGCTGCGAGCCTCGACGAGTAGAGCTCAAGGAAGTCGTCTCGCCCCCGCCCCGTGTAGACGATCGGAAACTCGGTCAACAAATCGCGACGCCGCGCGCTGATCGTCTGGATCAGCTGCGCACTGCGATTCATCGTGTACGTCCGCAGCACGGACTGGTACACCCTTTCGAGATAGACCAGCCCGGGATAGTTGACCGCGCCGGCCCGCACGTCGAATTGCCAGTGCTGGTCGTCGGGCTCCATGCGCCACGTGTTCGGGTAGGGCCGCCCATTGACGACCACTGTCCCCTTCAGGTCGAACTCGCGCCAGCGGTAGCGACCAGCCGGCAGCACGAGGAGGTGCGCACGGCGACCCGCAGGCAGATTCTCGAGCGTCACCGACGACGCGAAGCGGCCCACCGGCTCGATCAGAACGCGCAGCACGGGTTCGCGCGCATCGATCTCGACGACGAGAACGCCTTCTCCCGGCTGGAAGTCAATCGGCTGGTCGATCGCGATCAGCTTCGTCGGGACCGATCCCGCGCAGCCGGCGAGCAGCAGACACCCGACGGCGATCGATCCCTGCGAGGCTCGCACGAGCGGCCTCAGGAATCGAAGATCCGGCCGCAAGCCCGCCCATACACCCGATCGCAACGGCGCCCACCCTCTTCGCGGATCGTATACACCGCAGATCGGTCTTAGCATCCGCGGATCGAAAGGCCAATCGCACCGGAGCCCGACCGGACGCGGCTCCTCCGAGCCACCTGCCCGAGCCAGGACGGTCGGGTCCCGAGTCGGCGTCGCAGCCGCGCGCTCGCCCGAGCCGAATGCATTCAGCCGGCCAGCCGCGGCATGAGTCGGAACTCATGGATCATGGTCATCGCCTCCGTCGGATCCGCCCTTCGCGCGCTCGAATCAGCCCCGAGGCCTACCACGACGATCCTCCGCCCCACCGGATCGAGCGCGACCCCACCCGCCTCCGCATCACCACTCCCCTCGATCAATCCCCCCCGAAGCAGCCCGCCTTCTCCGCGCTCCGCCGCCTCGACCTCCCGCAAGCGCCCGCGAAATCGCACGCATCCCCGCGCGCCCGCCGCGTCGACGATCTGGATCGTCCGCTCCCCCTCGACCGGCCGCTTGCGACACCAGTCGAGCGCGCCCTCGACGTTCTCGAAGCGCGCGAGGCAGTCCTGCACGAGCAGGATCGGCGGCGCGCCATGAACGGTCGCGAGATCGGCCGAGCGTGAGAGCGGCGCGAGCAAGGCGAGCCCCGCTTCGTTGACGCCTGCGACGGCCGGCACGAGCCAGGCGAGCGTTCGCTCGAGCGAACGAAAACCGACGACCGGCCGGCTCTCGCGCACGATCCAGGCGGAGGACGAGGCGAAGAGCGAAGCGAAGCGCGGCGAGGCGAACCCGCCGACGTCGCCTGCTCCGACCCGAAGCTGCAGCGCCAACAAGCTGTCGA
>CAZFKD010000342.1:0-276 GCA_964519695.1 uncultured Spirochaetaceae bacterium | reverse complement strand
GGCAGATCGGCACCCTGGGCGAGCCCCTCGAGCCGCTCCGCCTGATGCGCGAAGTGCCGGAACAGCTCGCGGCCCGGCCCGCTGCCGCGCAGCGGTCCCGAAACGACCGGCCGCAGGCTCGGCCAGCGCGAGCGCCGGCTCGGCAATCCCGCCGCGACGACCGCCGCGCGGATCACGTCGCGCAGCGCTTCGCCCTGGGCGAGGCCCATGTCGCGGGGATGGCCGGCGCAGACGATCGGGGCGGCAGCGGCGGACCCAGCGCCGGGATCGGCAGCG
>CAZFKD010000341.1:0-5269 GCA_964519695.1 uncultured Spirochaetaceae bacterium | reverse complement strand
CCGGGACCTCGCTCGGTTCGGGCCACGATACCCGAACGGATTCCCGTCGTCGCCGGTCCCTGGGCGGAGTCTCGCGAGGGCGGCGGGCCGTCGGGTCGACCGCTATGGTCGCACGTCATGCAGATCCGGATGGACGGCAAGGTGGCGATCGTGACCGGCGGATCCCGCGGCATCGGCCGGGCCATCGCAGAGGCCTTCGTGCGCTCGGGGGCCCGGGTGATGATCACGTCCCGCGGCGCCGAGGCCTGTGAGGCCGCGGCCCGGGAGATCGGCGAGGGCGCGGATTTCGAGCCGGGCCATGTCGGTCGCGAGGACGACGTCCGGCGGGTGATCGACGCGACGCTCTCGCGGCTCGGTCGGATCGACGTGCTCGTCAACAACGCGGCGACGAACCCCTACGGCGGTCCGATGATCGACGTGGATCGCGCGCGTTGGGACAAGACCTTCGAGATCAACCTGACGGCGCCGATGTTCTGGACCCAGCAGGTGTGGCGACGCTGGATGTCGGAGCACGGCGGCGCGATCGTCAACATCTCGAGCGTCGGAGGCCTTGCGACGAGCCCCCTGCTCGGTGTCTACGACGTGACGAAAGCGGCGCTCATCCACATGACGAAGCAGCTCGCGGCCGAGCTCGCGCCGAAGGTCCGCGTCAACTGCCTGGCGCCGGGACTGGTGCGGACGGAATTCGCCCGAGCGCTCTGGGACGGCGGTCGGGGCGAGAAGGTCGCGCAGGCCTATCCGCTGAAGCGCCTCGGCGAGCCCGAGGACGTCGCCGGCGCCGCGCTCTTTCTCGCGGCCGACACGGGCCGCTGGATCACGGGACAGACCTGGGCGCTCGACGGGGGCGGACTGATCGCCTTCGGTCCGATCGCCTGAAACGGGCAGATCGAGAGGGGGATCGGACTTGGCACTGTCGGAGCGGGAGATCATCGCGAAGCTCGGGCCGCTGGCGGAGCTCGCCGGAATCTGGGAGGGGGACAAGGGGACCGACGTGGCGCCCGGAGCGGATCGCGGCCTGCTGACGACGCCCTATCGGGAACGGGCCGTCTTCGCTCCGATGGGGCCGGTCGACAACCATGAGCAGACGCTGTTCGGCCTGCGTTATTCGACGACCGCCTGGCGGATCGGCGAGGACGAGCCGTTCCACGAAGAGCTCGGCTACTGGCTCTGGGATGCCGCGCGGGGCGAAGTCATGCGCTGCTTCCTGGTGCCTCGGGGCGTCACCGTCCTGGCGGGCGGCCGCGCCGGCGCCGCGGATCGTCGGTTCAGGCTGGCAGCCGACGTCGGATCGGAGACCTTCGGGGTCGCCTCGAATCCCTTCCTCGATGCGGAATTCAAGACCATCCGCTACGAATGCGAAATCGAGATCGAGTCGCCCGGCCGCTTCAGCTATGCCGAGGATACCCAGCTGCGCATGAAGGGCCGCCCGGCCCTCTTCCACCATCGGGACTCGAACCGTCTGACCCGCGTCGCCTGAGATCGGCATCGGCGCTGATCCGAGCGACGCACGCGTCGGTCCATGCTGGAACACGCTCGACCACGCCCGAACAGCCAGGAAGATGAGGAGCAGGACATGGCGACACCCACCCGCGCGCAGATCCTCGAATGGGCGAAGGGCTACGTCGAGCTCTGGAATGCCGGCCAGAAGGAGGCCTGGGTCGCGAACTGGAAGAAGATCGCGCCCGGCGGCTTCAAGATGCTGGATCCGGTCGGTACGCCGCCCAAATTCGATTTCGAGGGCTGCTGCGTCGCCCCCTTCGATCTCTTCCAGCCGATGACCCGCTTCTACGTCGATCCCTCGACGATGTTCGTCTGCGGCAACGAGGTCGCCTGGGTCATGGCCAATACGTTCACCAGGGACGGCCAATCCGTCGTCATGAAGAGCATCGAGACCTATCGCTTCGGCGAGGACGGCTCGGTCGAGATCCGGACCCACTACGACGTCCCGGAGAACTCGGACCCGGTCGCGGGGGAACTCTTCGAGACCTATCTGCCGGGTCACGACTAGCCGAGGCGCCCGCGTCCTTGCTCAGGCCTTCTGCAGGCGTTCGCCGAGCATCCTCCCGGCGATGAACGCGAAGGTCAGCGCCGGCCCGATCGTGCCGCCCCCGCCGCCGTAGCTCGCGCCGGGGCTTCCGATGCCGGCGACGTTGCCGGAGGCGGAGAGCCCGGGGATCACCTCGCCGAACGGATCGAGTACGCGCGCACGACCGTCGACCCGGGCGCCGCCGCAGGTCCCGAGGTCCGCGGGCGCGACCTCGGCGCCGTAGAAGGGGGCGTTCCCGATCGGCGCGAGCGTGATCCCGACGTCGGGGCTGCCGTAGCGGTCGTAGTGGCTCCTGCCGCGGGTGAAGTCGGGATCGAGGCCCTTTCGGGCATGTGCGTTGAAGCGCGCGACGGTCGCTTCGAGGCCTTCCGGATCGATTCCGAGCCGTGCGGCGAGCTCGCGCAGGCTCGGCGCCTCGACGACCCAGTCGGGCAGCGGATCGGTCGCCGACGCGCCGGCGATCTTGCCCTTCGCGCGGACCGACCCGTCGAAGATCAGGAACGCGGGGATGTTCCGATAGCCGGTGTCACCCCAGTTCTCCCAGGTGTAATAGCTGCGCCAGGTCGTGTCGTAGTCGGCTGCCTCGTCCTGGAACCGCTCGCCGCGGCCGTTCACGATGATCGAGCCGGCCGTGCGCTTCTCGATCTCCGCGTTCAGCGTCGCCCCCATGTTGTACGGGCGCTGCGCCTCGGCCTCTTCCTTGTACACCGTATGCCCGTAGACCTCGTTCATGTTGCGCAGGTCCGCCCCGACTGCCATCGCCATGCGCAGCCCGTCGCCGGTATTGCCGCCGGCGCCGAGCGTGTACAGCGTCGGCGCGCGCAGGAAGTGACGCTTCAGCTCGAAATCCCACTCGAAGCCGCCCGATGCCAGATGGACCCCGAGCCGAGCGCGAATGCGGATCGGCTTGCCGTCGCGGATCGCTTCGACGCCGACGATCTCGCGTCGATCTTCGTCGTGGTGCTTCGCGATCAGCCGCCGCGCGGGCGTTTCGGTCCAGATCACGCCGCCGGCCTCCTCGAAGCCCTTCTGCAGGCCGCCGACGAGCTCCGGACCGTAGAGGCCGACCCGGTCCGTCACCGGCTCGATGCTGCGACCGCGCGTCATGGCGCCGGGCCATTCCGGATGATAGTCGGCGTTGTTTCCGAGAATTTTCGAAACGCGCCAGCGAAGCGGCGAATGCGCCTCGACGAAATCGACCATCTCGGGTCCCGCATCGAGGAACGCGTCGAGGAGCTCCTGGGTCGCCTGGTCGCCGGAGAGCTTGGTGAGGTACTCCATCGCCTTCGCCCGGTCGTCGGCCAGGCCCTCTGCCTTCATGACATTGTTGTTCGGGATCCAGGCGACGCCGCCCGAGTGGCCCGTCGTGCCGCCGACGATCTTGCGCTTCTCGAGCACGACGACGGCTGCGCCGGCGACGCGAGCGGCGAGGGCGGCCACGAGGCCGGTCCCGCTGCCGATGACGACGACGTCGAACTCGTGATCCCAGGGCTTCTCGGGCGAGGATTCGGCGCCCGGCGTGCAGGCGCCGAGGCCGGTGGCGCCGAGCGCGAGAGCGCCTGCAGCGCCGCCGAGGAATCGGCGTCGGCTCAGCGCGTTGGATCGGGAGTCCTCTTCGAACATCGGTGCATCCTCCTGCCCGTCGCCGGGTTGCTGGACTCTACGCATGGATGCCCGGCGCGCGCCAGCGGGATAGGCTGTGTCGCGCCGAAGACGGGTAGCCGCCGGCGGGCGCGAGCGATCCGGCAAGAGGAGCACGTTTTCGATGTCGGAGGGCGGAGAGGTGTCGGGGACGACTTCGGCGGGTCCTTCCGATGAGATCGGTCATCGGACGGTCACGACCGCCGATCTCGTCCTGTTCGGCGGCCTGACGGGCGATTATGCGCGGATGCATTTCGATCACGGTCTCGCCGCCGCGGAGCCGGATGGGCCGGCGCCGATCGCGCCCGGACTCTTGTCGGCCTGCTGGGCGCTCGGCGCGCTCGCGAGCGCAGCGCCCGAGCGGCTCGCGGTGGCGGACCCGGACGCGTGGATCGTCGGCTATTCGGTCCGGTTCGAGCGCGCCGTACGCATCGGTGATCGCTTCTCGCTCCGTCATCGTCCGGCGCCCACGGCGGCCGTCGACGGGCTCGACGCCGATCCGGCGCGGGACACCGAGTTCGAGATCCTGAATCAGCGTGCCGAGCGGACCGGCCGCGGCATCGTCAGCGTCCGCGCTTCGGGCGAGGCGGTTCGTCCGGAGATCATGCCGCGGCCGGTCGCGCCGCCGCAGCGGCCCGGCCCGCTCTACGCGGGCGAACTGATCGAATGCGGTCCGCGCGGCGAGAGCCTCGGTCGCACGGTCGCCGAGGCGGACGTCGTCGGGTTCACCAACCTGACGGCCGAGCGCAGTCCCGTCTATCTCAACCGGGTCTTCGCCGGGCAGGGGCGTTTCGGCGATCGCATCGTCCCGCCGATCTGGACCTTCTGCCTGGCCTTCGGCGATTTCTTGCGGGACCTGCTCGCCGTGCGTCTTCCCGCGACGGGCCTGGCGGGCCATCTCGGCGACAGCTTTCGCTGCTTCGAGCCCGTGCGGATCGGCGACACGATCCGGACGCGGCACCGTCCGATCCGCTGCACGCCCTCGCGCGGACGACCCGGGATGAGCGTCGTGCATTTCGCGATCCAGCTCCTGAACCAGGCGGATCGGCTCGTCCAGGACGGTGAGGTCGCGATGTGGATCCCGTCCCGTCCACCGTCGGCGTGAAGGGTCGCATCGGCCGCCGGGGCCGAGCTCCGGCGCGTCGCAGGTCCGGCGAAATCCGGTGGCGATGCGGCTATGTTCGGCGCCGCCGCGACGCGGGTGCATACGGGACGAATCGACGGATCGACGGAGAGAGCAGATGAGACTCAAGGACAAGCGGATCCTCGTCGTGGGCGCCTCCTCGGGCCTCGGGCGTGAATCGGGTCATGCCCTGGCCCGCGAGGGCGCGCGCGTCGCATTCGCGGCGCGGCGGACCGATCGGATCGAGGCGGCGGCGGCGCAGGCCGGGGCAGGCGCGTTCGCGCTGGCCTGCGATGTTCGCGACGAAGGGAGCTGCCGCGCGACGGTGGCTGCGGCGGTGGCGCGCATGGGAGGCCTCGATGCGCTCGTGTATGCGCCGGGCATCTCGACCTTCGGTCCGATCGAGGAGATCGACGGAGCGGATTGGCAGGACTGCTTCGCGACGAACGTGATCGGAC
>CAZFKD010000340.1:0-5296 GCA_964519695.1 uncultured Spirochaetaceae bacterium | reverse complement strand
AGACCGTAGATCTCGCTCGACCCGGGAGCGGCGGGGCTCGCAAGCGGCTCGGATCCCTCGGCCGCTGCCGATTCGCCCGCCACTGCCGCGATCTCCATCGCCGGCTCCGCGTCGCTGGACGCGACCGCCGGGGGGGCCGCTTCGGTCGGTGCCGCGATCGGCGCCTGCGGCGCGACCGTCGCGGTGCTCGCCAGCAGATAGGCGGCCGTGTTGGCGTCGAGCGCGGAGGTCATGGCCTGCGCGAGCGCTTCTCCGTCGCCGATCGCGATGAACAAGCCCGTCGTGCCCGGCATCAGCTGTCGATCGGCGAAATCGGCCGAACGGCTGCCTCCGTCGATCACGATGCGCACCTTGCCGTCGTGCGCCCCGACCCGCGCGGCCGTCACGAAGGGCGAATCGATCGTCAGGTTGCGGGCCGTCGGTCCGGGCACG
Source organism: uncultured Spirochaetaceae bacterium (assembly GCA_964519695.1). Taxonomy (GTDB): domain Bacteria; phylum Myxococcota_A; class UBA9160; order UBA9160; family UBA4427; genus UBA4427. The sequence goes on along the minus strand of CAZFKD010000340.1, from coordinate 4,864 downwards.
ATTCCGTGAACGTCGACCACGAGACGTGCCGGATCCTGCAGCGTGAAGACCTCGAGGTTGTCGAGGGTGCCGTCGGCTGCGAGGCCGACGAGCGCGCCGCCCTCCACCGGCTGGACCGAGAGGCCGGTCAGCATCGTGGCCGGCTTCGCGTTCGGCATGACCTCGACCTCGGCGGTCTCGCTCGCGGCGAGCGGCTCCGACTCGGGACCCCAGGTTGCGGTTCCGTCGGTCGCCTCCGCCTCCGGCGCGAGCGCCATTGCGGTCGCGTCGTCGTCCGACCCGGTCGCCGCCATCGGCTCGACCATCGCCTCGGAGCTGCCACCCAGCGCCTCGTCGAGCAGCGCCTGATCGTTCGTCCCCGGCTGGATGCGGATCTCGAGGCCATCCGCCTCGGACCGTACCTCGGCGCGTCCGTTCACCGAGAGCTGGATCTCGACACGCGTGAGCGGCGTTCCGCTGTCTTCCTCGAAAGACGACACCGTGACCATGTCGACCACGCCGTCGTAGGCCGCCACCTGCCAGGCGTCCCCACCGAGCGCACCCGCGAGGCTCTCCGCCTCCGCCGGTCCGACGTCGACCAGGTCCACGACGACGAGCATCTCGTCTTCGCGCTCGCTCAGCGAGTAGACGGGATCGACCAGTCCGTCGAGGAAGACGACGCTGCCATCGCCATCCCGGGCGACCGAGACGTCCCCCATCGTTTGAACCATCGAGTCCGCCTCGGCACCCGACGGCACCTGCGGCGAAGCACAACCCATCGCAACGATCACGGCGCCACAGGCCGCAACCGCGCTCCGGATCCACAACCCCAGCCATCCGCTATTCGGACCGACCATCGAGCTCACCCTCCCTGGCTCAAACGAATCCGCAACTCCACGTCCTTGGTCGTCCGTTCACCCGCGAAGTTTTCGTAGGTTTCCTTGACGAGGACGAGGTTGTCGCCGATGTGAATGACTTCACCGTTGTTCTTCCCGATCTGCGAGCCCTCTCGCACGATGTACGACCGACCGCCCGGATCGAGGATCAGGGCGCGCGGATTCGAGGCTTCCCAGATCACCGCCGAGAGCTCGAGCTGCCCGAGCTCGAAATCGGCGAGCGGACCGAAGGACTTCCTGTCCTGCTTGCCATTGTCGTCGAACTGGAGCGACCGGAACGGATCCCGCTTGCCCGTCGGGTCGTAGAAATAGTCGCGGCCGCCGGTGGCGTATTCGGTGCCGCCGGTCGACTTCGTGCTCTTCGCGCCGCCCTTCGGACCGGCCTTGGCGGTCGCCTTGGGCGCACCCTTGCGCGCCGCCAGTGCCTGGCGTTCCTTCGCGAAGTCCGCCGTCGTCGGTGCGGTGCTCGGCTCGCTTTCGCCGCAGCCGCTCGCGAGCGAGAGCGTCAGGGCCAGACCGATCACGAGAAGACCTCTCGTCTGCATAGTTGCTCTCCGTTCGTCGGATCGCCGGTTCATCGATCAGGCCTCGTCCGCCAGGAACCGGTACGTTTTCGCCTTACCCGCCACCTTCAGGCGCGTCGCGGCCTCGGTCTCCCTCGAAACCACGATGTCGAGACTTCCGATGTTCACGATGCGCGGCAGCGAAGCCACCATTTCGAAGAACCTCGCCAGATCGTGATAGGAACCCTCGATCTCGAGCTGGAACGGAACCTCGGCGTAGAAGTCGCGCGGGATTTCGTTGTCGCGGTCGATCGTCTTGATCGTCACGCCGACCTTCTTGCCGGCCGTGCTGATGTCCTGCAACAGATCCTCGAACTGTTTCCGGTTCGGCAGCTGCTTGAGAGCGAGCTCCAGGTCGCTCTCCATGTCCACGATCTCGGCTTCGACCGCCGGGATGTTCGAGGCCACCGTTCGCGCGTTGTTGACCTCGCGCTGCAGCTCCTGGCCTCGCTGAACGAGCGCGCTGCGCTCCGCAAGGATCGGTCGATGGACGAAGTGGACGTAGAGACCGGCCAGCAAGACGAGAAAGCCGGAGACGACCGCCAGCCGGATCGCCTTGGGCACCTTCGCCAGACGTTCCATCTGCGCATCGATGTCGATTTTGAACTCGCGAGCCATCATTTCCTCCGGTTCAGGACGCCTTGACGCCGGGCTGCTTGGATCCCCGCTTGGCCTTGGCGGTCTTCGCGGGCTCTGCTTCCGTCGCGTTCTCCGAGTCGTTCGGCTTCTTCGCGACCGGGGCCGTCATCTCGGCCCGGAGCTCGAAGTGCACCAACCGAACGCCCTTCACCAACTCGCCCCCCACGGTCTTCTCGAGGTCGACGTTCTTGAAGTACGCCGAGTCGTTCAGGCTGCGCAGGAAGTCGGCGACCACACCCGTATCGAGGCTCTTGCCCTTGAGCCGGACCTCGCTGCCCTTCGTATTGATCGAGGTCAGCCAGAGTCGCTCGGGGACCCGCGAGGCGATCTCGTCGAGCACCCGGACCGGGCCGGTGCGCGCCTTCTCGAGGCTGTCGATCACGTCGAGCTTGTCCTGCAGATGCTGCTTTCGCGTCTTGAACTTCGCGATCAGCGCCTGCTGCGGCTTGTAGCGTTCGATGTCCGCCTCGAGCTGGGCGACGTTCGCTCGCGCGAGCGCGAGATCGCTCTTCGCGCTCGAGCCGAGGAAGAAGGCTCCCCCGCCGAGCACGACGAGCCCGAGCACAAGCAGGGCGATCGTCTCGCGGATGTCGGCGGCGCGTCTCGCTTCCCGGTGCGGAAGGAGATTGATCTCGACCATCATCGTTCGACCCTCCGCATGGCGAGCCCGATTCCGACGGCGAGGCTCGGAGCGATCGCCGCGAGATGATCGGGATCGAAGCCCTTCGCCGAGACCATGTGGGCGAGTGGGTTCATGATCTCCGTCTCGATTCCGGTCCGGCTCTTGAAGGCAGAGACGAATCCGGCGATCCGCGCGCCCCCTCCAGACAGCAGGACTCGCGTGATGCGCGCATCCGCCGAGGTCGCGGTGAAGAAGTCGAGCGATCGCGAAATCTCGCCGATCACGGTGTCCGAAACGCTCCGCATCGCCTGCTCGACTTCCTGCGGAATCACGTCCTGGACCTGACCCCCGTCCCGGGCGTTGCCGAGCTTGATCCGCTCCGCTTCCTCGAACGAGATCGAGAGCGCCTTCTGGATCTCTTCGGTGTAGTGGGCGCCGCCGGTCATGATGTCGCGGGTGAACGCCGGGATGCCGTTCCGGATCACGTTGATGTTGACGACCTGCGCGCCGATGTTGACCAGGGCCGTCACCCGGGACGCATCCTGCTCGTAGTTCAGCTCGAAGGCGTTCTGGACGGCGAAGGCCGCGACATCGATGGCGACAGGGTTCAAACCGGCTTCGGTGATGACCTGGACGTAGTCGTCGATCAGGTCCTTCTTGGCCGCGACGAGGAGCACGTCCATCTGCCCCTCTTCCGGATTCGCCGCCAGGATCTGGAAGTCGAGGTTGACCTCGTTCACATCGAACGGGATGTACTGCTCGGCCTCCCATTGGATCTGGCCTTCGAGCTCCTCGCGGCTCATCTGCGGGAGATGAACGCGCTTGACGATCACGGAATGGCCGGAGACGGAGGCGGCGACGTCCTTGCCCCGGATGCGACCGTCGGCGATCGCCTCGCGAATTGCTTCGACGATCGAGCCCGAATTGAGGAATGCGCCCTGCACGATCGACTCGGGAGCGAGCGACGCCTGACCGAGCGCGCGCAGATCGAAGCCCTTGTCCCGGCTCTTGCGAGCGATCTCGACGGCCTTGACCGAGTGGGACCCGATGTCGAGTCCGATCGCGGTCGCCTTTCCGAAGCCCGGTAGAGAAATGTTCATTGCGAGGATCCCCTCCGCGTTCCTATTGCCGGTAGACCGAGTGACTGGCGCCGCTCGGATGACCCATCGAGGACTCGTCGTCCGAGCCGCCGAATACCCGATCCTTGTCGGAGACCTTGAGCTCGAGCGCCAGCAGGATCTTGCGCTTCGTATCGAGGCGACACGGCCGGCCGGCTTCCACGCGATCGATCGTGAGCGTCGAGAGCCCCGCCTTTCGGGCGAGCTCCGCTTTGCTCATCATGAGGTTCTCCCGGAACCTCTGGACTTGATTCGTGGACACCGATCATCCTCCGCGACCCGCACCACGCTGGTCGGGTCCGACCGACCGCGTATCGGACCGGTCTTTCAGGGACTTGAGGTGGCTCGGCGCGGCTTCTTGGTGCGGCGGATCACGCTTACGAGACGGCAACCCACCCGTATCCGCCGGTTCCGGGCGAGGCATTTCCCCGGCGCGCAATCGGGTTCAGGGTGGCAATCCATCGGCCGATCAGGCTCCGAGGGACGCGGAGCGTCGGCATCCGCCGTGCGTACCGCTCGCAGAATTTCATGCCGGACCAGGACGCCACCATGTTCCAGAACATCCTGATCGTCGACGACGACGCCGCCCTGCGCGAAAGCCTCGAGCTGCTGCTCGCGGCCGAGGGCTACGTGATCCGAACGGCCGCGAACGGCCAGGCCGCCCTCGAGCTGCTCGAGAACACGCCCGTCGACGCGATCCTCTGCGATCTCCGGATGCCTGGAATCGACGGCTTCGACCTGATTCCGCAGATCACGCGCCAATGGCCCGGCGTCCCGATCATCCTCATGTCTGCGCATGGAACCGAAGATCTCGCGATCGAGGCGATCCAGCGCGGCGCCTACGACTACCTCGCGAAGCCGTTCCAGCCCGCCGAGATCCGGCTGACGCTCCGAAAGGCCGCCGAGCGCGAAGGCCTGCGGCGACAGAACCTGCTGCTGCAGCGCGAGATGTCACGCAGCGTCGGGGAGCGCGCGATCGTCGCCGCGTCGGACGAGATGATCACGCTGCTCGAGATGCTCGAGCGCACGGCCGCCTACAAGTCGACC
>CAZFKD010000339.1:982-5307 GCA_964519695.1 uncultured Spirochaetaceae bacterium | reverse complement strand
CGCGTACCACAGCGAGAGCGAGCCCCAGCCGCAGCCGAGGTCGAGCACGCGCTGGCCGTTCTCGAGGGCGGCGCGGGTCGCGACGCGCTCCAGCATCTCGGCCTCGGCCTGCGCGAGCGTTCGGGTATCCGGACGCCAGTAGGCGCAGCTGTATTTTCGATGGGGGCCGAGCACGTGCTCGTAGAAGGAAGCCGGGACCTCGTAGTGCTGCCGATTCGCGGCATCGGTCTCGACGGCGATCGGCGAATGACGCGCCTGCTCGAGGAACGCCTGGTGCTGCTCCATCGCCGTCTCGGCGTCGCCCGCGTCGAGCTCGCGCAGCCGCTCGCGCAGGAGCGCACGGATCCCGATTCGGACGAGTCCGTCGGGCACGAATCCACTTTCGGCGAGGGAGATGGCGAACATGGTCGAGGTTCCGGGCTCCGCGCCGGACCCTCGGTTTCCGATCGGGTCGTGTCAAGCAAGCGGCCGCGCGCGGCCGCGAATCAGCGCGCCTGCGCGGAGTCCGGCGCGCCGTCGGCCGCGCCGGACGGGTCGGCGGAGCGCGCGGCCGTCGGCTCGACGACGGGGCGTCCGGGCTCGTCGGGGAGCGAGTCGGCGCTGCGGCGATAGCGCAGCGTCCACCCGCCGAAGAGCGGGCTCTCGAGGGCGACCCATTCGTCGCTTCCGACGGCATAGGCGAGGGTGATTTCGAGATCGTCGCCTTCGATCCGGTAGCGCTCGACCGGGATCTCGCGTGCGCCGAGCGCGAGCGTGCTGCGCCCGAGCGAGCGCGTCGCGACGTCGACGTATTCGCCGGTCTGGGAGTTGAGGAGCTTCTGCCGCTTCAGGATCTCGCTTTTGTCCCAGTAGGCGAAGGTCCCGACGCACGCGTCGAGCCGCTGGCTGCCGAGCCGGCTCGAAACCGCGAAGCCGCTCGGCTCCGCGCGGCCCGAGACGTGGTCGGGCTTGCCGTTCTGTCGCGTCTTCGATTCGATCGATCGCAGGCAGCCGCCGCGCCACTGCTCGACGTTGCGATGGTCGTAGGTGATGGTCTTGAGGCGCAGGAGCGTGAACTCGAAGGCGGCGCGGATCTCGATCCGCAGCTCGTCTCCGTTCGGCTGCAGGGCGAATCGCTGGTAGCCGATCGGGCGATCGTCGAGGAAGACGTCGAAGCGCAGCTCGCGCGCGGGCTCGGGGATCGCAGCGGCGATCGCGAGGCGGGGGGCGAGCGGGGCCGTCGCCAGCGAGAGGCTCGCGGCGCAGAGCGTCGCGACGAGCACGCTCGCTCGGCGGGTCCGGGCCGGAATGCCGAATCGCGAAGGCATGTCTCTCCTCTCCATTCGCCGTTCTCCATGCCCCGTTCTCATCGGGCGGGGCGCCCGGCGGTTTGACCCCCGATGGCCGGATTCGCGCGCATCGATGCGACAAGTTGACGCAGCTCGCGGTTCCCGTGCCTGGGATAGATTCGGACTCGCGCTCGTCGGCGCGGCGCCTTCGCGCCTGCGCATCGGGCAGGAGGAGAGCCGGATGCGAGACCGGATGCAAGGGCAGGGCCGGGAAACAGCGTGCGGCCAGGTCTGGCGACCGGCTCGCCGACGGGCAGGAGGCGGGCTGCGCTTGCTCGGGCTCCTTCCTTTTCTGGCTTTTCTCGTGCTGCGCGGGGTCATGCCCTCCGCTGCCGAGGCGGCGACGCTCACGGGCAATCTGCCTTCCTCCGCCACGGCAGCGCATCTGCTCTTTCTCGACTGCTCGGACGAGGGCGCCGGCGCTCCCCTCTCGGCGACCGTCCAGGTCCGGGACCTCGCGCCGGTCGCGGCGCCGATCGTCAGCGTGCAGCTCCGCAAGGGGACGGCGGCGACGAATTCGACGGACGCGGTCGACGGCGATGCCGGCGCGAGCCCGCTGGTGTTCGTGAACGGTGGAGCGGGTCGTTACGACATTTATGTCGACAAGACGGCGGCCGGCGAGGAAGCATACGAGGTCGTTGCCCAATGCTGGACGGGCACCGCCGGGACGGGCGTGGCGACCGGGACCGCGCTCTCTTCCGCGACCGGGGCGCCGGTCCCCGTCTCGTCCCTGCCCGGGCAGCTGGCGCTGCTCGCGGGTCTCGGCTGGATCGCCCGGCGCGCGCTCGGGCGGGGCCGGTCGGCGCGCGAGGCGGCATAGACCGGGTCCGGCGCGCCTCGCCCGGACCTTGCCCGGACCGAGTCAGTGGTTCGGCGGCCGCGTCGCGAGCTTGCGCTGCAGGGTTCGCCGATGCATGCCGAGCTGGCGTGCCGCCTCGGAGATGTTGCCCCCGCAATCGGCGAGCACCCGCTGGATGTGTTCCCACTCGACCCGATGCAGGCTCGGCACTGCCGGGCTGAGCGCCCCCGCACCGGCGTCGCCCGCGCCGCTCGGCGCGTTCGCCCGGGATTCGAACGCGAGCAGGATCTCGTCCGCGTCGGCGGGCTTCGTCAGGTAGTCGATCGCCCCGCGGCGGACGGCCTCGAGCGCCGTCGCGATGCTGCCGTATCCCGTCAGGACGACGCAGGCGATCCCGGCGTCGAACGCGAGGATCCGGCCGAGCAGATCGATGCCCGAGCCGTCGCCGAGGCGCAGATCGAGGACGGCGCGCTCGGGCTGGAAGCGCGGCAGCAGCTCGGCGGTCTCGGCGAGCGACGCCGCACCCTCGACGCTGTAGCCGCGATCGCGGAACGCGCGACAGAGTCGATTGCGATAGGCGTCGTCGTCGTCGACGACGAGCAGCCGGACGGGCTCGTGTTCAGGCGACATCGCGCGCTCGTTCCTCGTTTCGCGCTCCGGCCCCGATCGCATCCGTCGGGATCGGCCATGCGACGGTCGCCGTCGTGCCCGCGCCGGGCTCGGACTCGAACTGGAGCGTGCCGCCGAGGCGCTCGAGATGGAGATGGACGACGAAGAGCCCGAGGCCCGTTCCGCGCCCCGGCGCGCGCGTCGTGAAGAAGGGCTCTCCGACATGCAGCAGTGTCGCCTCGTCCATGCCGGTTCCGCGATCGCGCACGCGCGTCACGAGCCGGTCCGCTTCGCGGGAGATCTCGACGTCGACGCCGGTCTGCGCGTTCGAGGCGTCGAGGGCGTTGCGCAGGATTGGTCCGACGACCTCGCAGAAATCGATGCGCGCCCCGGCCGGGGCGTCGGGCGCGAGATCGACCGCGATCCGCACCCGCTCGCTCTCGCCCGGGTCGAGGCCGTCGCGCAGGGCCGCTTCGAGCTCTGCGCCGGCGATCGGGACCTCCGCTTCGGCGACCTCGTGGGCCGCGCGGGCGCGCATGCGGTCGAGGATCGCGCGGCAGCGTTCGACCTCGCCGCGCAGGAGCCGGGCGTCCTCGGCGAGAGCGGAAGACGGCGCCGCCGCGTCCGCGGACCGCGCGGAGCGCTCGAGCTCCCGGGCGATGACGGCGATCGTCCCGAGCGGCGAGCCGAGCTCGTGGGCAGCGCCGGCGGCGAGGGTCGTCAGCGAGGCGAGGCGCGCGTTGCGGGCGGCGACCTCGGTCAGGCGGCGCATTGCCAGCTCCCGTTCGCCGAGCGTCTCGATGATGCGCGTCATGGCGAAGGTCATGACCGCGGCGACGACCACGACGGCGACCCACATGCCGACGGCGTGGAGCCCGATCGACGAGCCGGGCAGCGCCGGTGCATGCCAGAAATGGGCGGGCGTCGACCAGGGAAAGACGAGCGCATAGAAGCCCGCGCAGGCGAGGGCGACCGACCAGGTCGCGGCGCGGCTCCCGGTCATCGCCGCGAGCACGATCTGGATGATGTAGAGCGCGCTGAAGGGGCTGTCGGGGCCGCCGCTCCAGGCGAGCAGGAGGGTGAAGAGGGCGGCATCGAAGATCAGGATCGGCACCACGAGCCGGGCGGCCTGCGCCCGCGAACGCGCGCGCAGCGCGATCCAGAGCCCGTTCGTCGCGGCGATCAGGGCCGGGACGATCCAGAGCCGTTCGTAGGGGAGCGGCAGTCCCAGCCCGGCCCAGGCGATCGCGATCGCCCCGATCTGCCCCGCCGCGGACAGGAAGCGCAGGGGCACCAGCCAGCGCAGCACGGCCTCGGCGCGCGAGGGCGCGGTCGGAGACGGGGAGGGCGGTTGAGGCGAAAGAGCGGCTTCGGGGACGGGGGACCGCTTCATCGAAAACAGGCTACTCGCCGGGCGGAGTCGCTGCAATTTCGAAGCGGATCCGGCGGGCGTGCGGTGCTGCGTCAATTTGTCGCGGCCGATCGAGGTCGGGACGGCCGGGTGCTAAGGCATGGGCCACCGTCGGAGCGGCGAGCGCTGCGACCTTCCGGATTGGATGAAGCCTTGCCCCTTCGGCGTGCCCGCCATG
>CAZFKD010000339.1:0-972 GCA_964519695.1 uncultured Spirochaetaceae bacterium | reverse complement strand
CCCGCCATGCCCTGCTCCGCGGCCGGCCGTCGCCTGCACGTATCGGCAGGCGGTGCGGGAACGCTCGGCTCGTGCACGGGCTCGGGATCTTCGTGGCCATCGGTCTGGCCGCGGGCGTTTTCGCCGGCCCGGCTCGGGCGGGATCGGATGAGTCGTCCCGCGCCTCGACGCAGGCCGAGGCCGGTCTGCGCGCTCCGGCCTGCGTGCTCGCGTCGCTGGCGCCGGACGCGACCGGATTCCTCCCGCCGAGGGAGCGGGCCTTCGGCGGTCGGGTCGTCCTGGTCGATTTCTGGGCCTCGTGGTGTCCGACCTGCGAGCACGCCTTCCCCTTCCTCGACGCGCTCGCGCGGGCGCATCGCGCGCGCGGTCTCGAGATCGTTGCGGTGAACCTCGACGCGAATCCGCAGGACGCGCTCGATTTCCTGGCCGGCCGCGACGTCGCGTTCGAGATCGCGCGCGATGCCAGCGGCGACTGTCCGCGGGCCTTCGGACTCGTCGGCATGCCGTCTTCGTACCTGATCGATGCGGAAGGCCGGGTGGTCGAGGTGACGCGCGGATTCCGCCGGGGCGAGGCGCACGCGCTGCGTGCGCGCATCGAGGCGCTGCTCGGCGTCGCGCCGGCGGGCGAGGGCGATCCCGCGCTCGCGCGCGTCTCGGGTCCGCCCGCTCCGTGACGAACGCGCGCCCGCGATCCCGTACCGGCCTGCTTCCGGCGCTCGTGCTCGGGCTCGCGCTCGTTCCCGGTCTGGCCTGTCGCACCGTCGAGCCCTGGGAGCGCGAGCAGCTGGCCGCTCCGCGCATGCAGGACGAGCCCCATCCCGGGCACGCGGCGTTCCTCGACCACGTTCGTCAGAGCCGCGAGGCCGCGACGATCGGAGACGGCTCGGGCGGAGGGGGCTGTGGTTGTTACTAGGGCGCTGCGCGCCTGGCTGCGCAGCCTCGGCGCTGGGCGGCGACGGATCCGACCGCCCC
>CAZFKD010000338.1:3567-5309 GCA_964519695.1 uncultured Spirochaetaceae bacterium | reverse complement strand
CGAGGCGGGGGGAGGGCGCGATATGAACGAGCCCGGTAGGGTGACCGAAAGGGGATTCGAGGCGACCATCGGGGCCGGCCTCGAGGCGGGTTCGGAGGGGCGGCGGCAGCGCCCGCGGTCGTTTTCGGCCATCGGTCGGGGGAGGGCGCTCGTCGTCGAGCCGCCGGGCTCGGAGGGCGATGCGTCGATCGCTTCGCAGCTCGGCGCAGCCGGCTTCGAGGTGCGCGCGTGCGCCGATGATCGGGCGGCCTTCGAGGCCTTCGTTCGCGAGCTGCCCGACCTGATCGTGGCGCGGGATCGGGTCGGGGCGATCGATGCGCTCGAGCTCGTGCGCCGGGTGCGCGAGCTCTCCGCCGTGCCGGTCGTGCTGATCGACCCGGTCGCTCCGCAGGAGCGTCGCGAGCGCGCGCTCCGGACCGGTGTCGATCGCTTCGTGACCGAGCCCGGCGAGGTCGAGGCGCTGCCGGTGATCTTGCTCGGTCTGCTGGATCCGATCGCCCGCCCCGGGCCTCGACCGCGCTTGACGGCGGCCCATGTCCGGCGCGTTGCCCGATCGGAGCTGCAAGCCGAGCTCGCGCGGCTGCTCGTCGAGTGTCGCGGCAACCTCGCCGAGATGGCGCGGCGCATGGGCAAGGATCGTTCGACCGTCCGGTACCACCTCCGGCGCTTCGGGATGCTGGTCGAGGATCGGGCGCTCTGCACGGATCTCGGGGTCGGCATGGCGCCGCACGGGGAAGGGGCGGACTCGGGCGACGAATCGCGGGCCCCGAGCTAGGCGCGGGTTGCGCCCGCCCCCGAGCGGCGGTTCACTCCGCCGCCGGGGGGCCGAATGAACGGGACGCACGCGCAGGAGAGCCTCGCCCCGGCTCCGGGGAGCGAGTCGACGCTGCGTGCCTGGCTGCTCGGTCTCGCGCTCGCCGCGATCCTCGGGGCGGCCAACGTCTACCTCGGGCTCAAGGTCGGGATGACGGTCTCGGCCTCGATCCCCGCCGCCGTGCTCGCGATGCTGATCCTGCGGCGGGTCTTTCGCGGCGGAACGGTGCTCGAGGCGAATCTCGTCCAGACGGCGGCCTCGTCGGGCGAGTCGCTCGCTGCCGGCATCCTCTTCACCGTCCCGGCCCTCGTGCTGATCGGCTACTGGCAGACGTTCGACTACTGGACGACCGCCCTGATCGCGATCGCCGGCGGCTGGCTCGGCGTCCTGTTCATGATCCCGATGCGGCGCGTGTTCATCGAGGAGAGTCCGGAGCTGCCGTTTCCGGAGGGCGTGGCGTGCGCCGCGGTGCTGCGCGCGGGCATGGAGACGTCCGGGCCGGGGGCGGCACGAGCCGTCGTCGAGGGTGGGCTGCTCGGCAGCGTCGTGAAGCTCGCCATCGGCGCTTTCGGTCTCGCGGCGGGAGGGCTCGAGAAGGCGGTGCTCGTCGGGGGACGGCCCCTCTTCGTCGGCGCCGACCTGTCGCCCGCCCTCGTCGCCGTCGGCGTCATCGTCCGGATCGAGGTCGCGGCGCAGATCTTCCTGGGCGGCGCGATCGGCTGGTGGGTCGTGCTGCCGGCGCTGCCCGAGCTCGCGCCGCTGCTCGCGCCGGGCTCGGCGGCGCTCGCCGTGGCCCTCGACGCCGGCAGCGATGCGCCCGCCGTGGAGCGCGCGTTCGCGCTCTGGTCGAGCGGAGTTCGTTATGTCGGCGTCGGAGCCATGGCCGTCGGCGGCATCGCTGCGCTGGTGCGCGTTCGCGCCGGATTGG
>CAZFKD010000338.1:0-3557 GCA_964519695.1 uncultured Spirochaetaceae bacterium | reverse complement strand
TGATCGCGACGGGCCTGATGGTGACGGCTTGCTTCTTCTTCGTCGGCGTCGCGAGCTACATCGTGGGCCTCGTCGGCAACAGCAACAGCCCCGTCTCCGGGATGACGATCACCGCCGTGCTCGCGACCGGCGGCGTCCTCTTCCTGGCGGGCTACACCGGCATGCAGGGCATGGTCGCGACCCTCGGCGTCGCCGCCGTCGTCTGCTGCGCGGCCTGCACCGCGGGCGACATCTGCAACGACGTGAAGACGGGTTCGCTCGTGGGCGCGACGCCGTGGCGGCAGCAGCAGATCCAGCTGGTCGGGGTGGTGGTGGCGGCGCTCGTGATGGCGCCGGTGCTGCAGCTGCTCGACGACGCCTACGGCATCGGCTCCCGGGAGCTCGCCGCGCCCCAGGCCAGCCTGTTCGCGAGCCTCGCGCGCGGTTTCTTCGGCGACGAGGCGCTGCCGTGGGGACTGGTCTCGCTGGGGGCCGCGATCGGTGCGGCCGTCCTCGCCCTCGACGCGATCGGCGCGCGGCGCGGCGCCGGCATGCGGCTCCATCTGATGCCGATCGCGGTCGGCATGTACCTGCCGCTCGGGCTCTCGCTGCCGATCCTGGTCGGGGGCGTGATCGAGGGTGTCGCGCGCCGCGGCCGCGCAGGGGCGGGTGCGGAGGGCGGTGTGCTGTTCGCGTCGGGGGCAGTCGCCGGCGAGGCGCTCGTCGGCGTCGGACTCGCCGCGCTGATCGCGTTCGGCATCGAGCGGCTCGATTGGGGCGGCGCGTGGCAGGGAACGGGCGCCGCAGTCGTCGCGCTCGTCCTGCTCGTCGCCTTCGGTCGCGCGGTTCGCGCCGACTGAGCCCGGCCCGCGTTCGCTTCAGGCGGCGATCAGAGCTCGCCCATCTCCCGCTTGAAGGCATAGTCCGCGGGCTCCGCCACGAGCACTTCGTAGGGCGCTTCGAAGATCGGCCGGCAGCTATCGCCCCGGACCAGGTTCACCGCGCAGGCGGGCGATGCCAGGATCGAAGCCGGCACCAGCAGCACGGAGCCGATCCCGGCCCGCGCTGCAGCGAGCGGACGGACGATGATCATGTCCAGCCCCGTCGAGACGGTCTTCTGGGCGGCCGATCCGTCCCAGCCCGCAGACGCCGAAGGCGCGCCGAGGAGCGCTGCGAGCGACAAGCCGGCCGCGGCTGCCCGCCATTCCCGTCGTGCCGTGATCGGATTCGAATTGCCAGAGCGAGCCGGGCGCGTGCGCATCGCTGTCCTTCCTTTGGAGACGATCGATCGAGACGATCTCTGAAACGGATCGCTGCCACGATCCCTGAATACGGACTCTTCGTGCGATCTCGGAACGAGATCCTTCTCGGCGTTCCCGATCCCCGAGCCCGATCGAGCGCGGGCCTTCGGTCGGCCGATCCTAGCAGAGCCCTCGCACCCCGGAACGCCGTCCAGCGACCGGAATCCGATCGGGTATGCTGCGCCCGTCCGGAGGGGGGCGTGTGAGCTCGAACGTCGAGGGGTCGGGTGCGAGCGGGTCGGGCGGAGACGATTCGGGTCGGCTGACGCGCCGCATCCTGATCGGCCTGGTCGCCGGCGCCCTCTCGGGTCTGCTGCTGCGCCGACTGGCCCAGGGCCACCCGATCACGGATTTCCTGGTCGGCGGCGTCTTCGCGGTCGGCGGGCAGATCTTCCTCGCGAGTCTCCAGCTGCTGGTCGTTCCGCTCATCCTGGTCTCCCTGACCTGCGGGACGGCTGCGCTCGACGACGTCGCGAAGCTCGGGCGGATCGGCGCCAAGACCTTCGGCCTCTATCTCTGCACGACGGCCATCGCGATCAGCGCCGTGCAGTCAGTCCCGCCGCCGAGCTTCTCGCAGACCCTGGTCGAGCTGCTGCCGACCAATCCGTTCCAGGCCCTCTCCGAGGGCCGCACGCTGCAGGTCATCGTGTTCGCGATCCTGCTCGGTCTCGCGATGACGTTGTCGGGCGAGGCGGCGGGCCCGATGCTGCGGCTCTTCGAGAGCGCGAACGTCGTCGTGATGAAGCTCGTCTTCATCCTGATGGAGCTCGCGCCGTACGGCGTCTTCTGCCTGATGGCGAAGGTGGCGAGCGAGCAGGGCTTCGAGGCCTTCGGCAAGCTCATCTGGTATTTCGGGACCGTCCTGCTCGTGCTCGGTCTGCATGCCTTCTTCGTCTACCCGACGCTGCTCGTGCTCGCGGGGCTCTCGCCGCTCGCCTTCTTTCGCAAGCTCCGGGCGCCGATGAGCGTCGCGCTCAGCACGGCGAGCAGCAACGCGACGCTGCCGGTCAATCTCCGGACGGCCGAGAAGCGGCTCGGCGTCGACCGCTCGGTCGCGTCGTTCACGATTCCGCTCGGGGCGACGATCAACATGGACGGCACGGCCGTCATGCAGGGCGTTGCCACCGTCTTCATCGCCCAGGTCTACGGCATCGAGATCAGCGCCGGCGGTTTTCTCACGATCGTCGTGACGGCGACGCTCGCGTCGGTCGGCACCGCCGGCGTGCCGGGCGTCGGGATGGTCATGCTCGCAATGGTGCTGCGGCAGATGGATCTGCCCGTCGAGGGCATCGGCCTAGTGCTCGGGGTCGACCGGCTGCTCGACATGGCGCGCACCGTCGTGAACGTGACGGGCGACGCAGCGGTCTCCTGCGTCGTTGCCCGGAGCGAAGGCAAGCTCGATCTCGAGATCTACCGCGGCGCCTGAGCCCGGCAGCCGGGATGCGCGAAGCGTGTGCGCGGTCCGCTTTGCCGCCGGGCGGCGATTGAGCCAAGCTCCTCCGCATGCAGCCCGTTGCGTAGCCTCGCCGGGGGCGTCCGCGCGCTCTCGAAGGCGCGTGCATCCCCGTCGACTCGTGTCAAGCAAGAACGCATGGCGCAAGAACGCACGACACGAAAACAAAGAAGACAAGGAGATCCCCGATGAAGCTCTACACCGGCATGGGTCCGAATCCCCGGGTCGTCACGATCGCCGTCGCCGAGACCGGCGCGAAGGTGGAGACCGCGACCGTCGATCTGATGAAAGGCGAGAACCGCCAGGGCGACCACTTGAAGCGCAATCCAGCTGGCCAGCTCCCGACGCTCGAGCTCGACAACGACAAGTGCATCTCCGAGATCACGGCGATCGCCGAATACCTCGACGAGAAGACCGGCGGCAAGCTGATGGGCCAGACGCCGGAAGAGCGGGCCGAGACCCGCATGTGGGTGCGGCGGATCGATCTCAACATCGTCGAAAACATGGCCAACGGATTCCGCTATGCGGAAGGTCTGCCGCTCTTCCAGAGCCGAATGCGCTGCATACCGCAGGCGGCCGCGGACCTGAAGGCGATCGCGCAGGAGAAGCTGCTCTGGCTCGACGATCTGATGGCGGGCAAGGACTTCAAGGAATATTGGGGACCTGGCGGTCTCCTCGCAACCTATCCAGTCTCGCTGTTCGTCTGCCGTGGAATGAATGTCAAGGTTGAGATCAGCGATGAGTATCGCCGAACGTTGGAGAAATTCTTCCAGGCAGGTGGCAGCGCGTCGTTCGGACCGTTCTTCTCAGGCGGTGGACGATAC
>CAZFKD010000337.1:5149-5312 GCA_964519695.1 uncultured Spirochaetaceae bacterium | reverse complement strand
CGAAGACGCGCAGGGAGGCTCTCACGCGAGCGATCGCAGCCACACGTCCTCCTCCTCTCCGTTCAGGCATCTCGACATCATCGGCCTCGCCGATGTCGCCGACGTCGGCGGCTTCGTTTCCGCGCGCAGGCCCGGGCTCGGCGTCCCGGCCGATCCTATCACA
>CAZFKD010000337.1:0-5139 GCA_964519695.1 uncultured Spirochaetaceae bacterium | reverse complement strand
GCCGCGGCGGACCGGCTGATAGGCGACCGCGTCAGCGTTTGCGAACGCATTCCTCGTAGCAGCCGGCGGCGATCTCGACGGTTCCGGCCCGCTCGAGGCAGCCGAGGACGCAATGGTCGAGCTCGCTCATGCGGCGACAGCGATCCCCCTGCCAGTCCTCGAGCTCGTAGCCGGCCATCGCGTAGCGCGAGTCGACGCGATAGCCGCAGAGGTCGAACGTCTGCCCGACCGTATAGTCGTTCGCGATGCGCTCCGGGCCCGACACGATCTGCGCGATCCGCGCCCCCGCCCAGAAGAGCAGGAAGGTCAGGACACAAGCGAACAAGAGCGCAGCGAGATGACGCATTCGAGCTCCCCGTCCCTCAGAAGCGTTCGCCGCCGGATTCCCGGTGGGCATCGGGGAAGTCCCGGTAGAGGGCGAAGGTCAGGTCGCAGGCGGATTGGTTCACGGCCTGGTGAAGCGACTCGATCGGTCCGCTGCGACGGGAGACGTCGTGAAAGGCGCGGTCGAGCTGCGCGAGGTCCTCGACCTCGATCACGATGTGGAACTCACCGAGCTCGCGGGGGCCGAAGCCGAGTTTGCGGCGGGCGATGCGGTGGCCCGCGACCCTTCCTTCCGCGCGCAGGGCGCCGAGATATCGATCGACGGCGCTGCAGAACTCGAGATCGGAGGTTCCGGGCCGGAGGTTGCACCAGACGTGGTAGAGGTCCATCGGCTGCGCTCAGAGCCTCACGGCAGTGCCGCTGACGGCGACCATCAACATCGTGCCCCCCTGGCCGACGGTCTCGTAGTCGAGGTCGATCGCGACGATCGCGTCCGCACCGAGCCGCCGCGCCTCCTGCTCGATCTCCGCGAGCGCGATGTCGCGCCCTTTGCGCAGCTCCTTCTCGTAGGCGTCGGCGCGCCCGCCGACGATGTCGCGGATGCCGGCGAAGAAGTCTTTGATCACGTTCGTACCGAGGATCGCCTCGCCGGTCACGATGCCGAGGTACTGGCGGATCGGCTTGCCCTCGACCGTGGGGGTCGTCGTCAGGATCATCGCTCGGGCGCTCCTCTACGAGGGGTGGATGGGATTGGACCGATCGCGGAGCGCGTCGGTGCGCGGCCTCGGAGATCGATTCGCCTGTGGCGACGGCTCAGACCGGCAGATCCGTGCGGCCGAAGATCGCTTCGAGCGGCACACCGCGGGCCGCGAACACCTCGGCTGCGCCCTCGCCGCGATCGACGAGGCAGAGCACGCGCGCAACCTTGCCCCCGGCGGCCTCGACGATCTCGAGCGCCTCGAGGGTCGAGCCGCCCGTCGTCGTCGTGTCCTCGACGAGGGCCACGCTCTGCCCCGGCGCGAAGCCGCCCTCGAGCTGCCGCCCGAGCCCGTGGGCCTTCTTCTCCTTGCGCACGAAGAACCCGAGCAGCCCCTCGCGGCCCGGCTCCCGCGCCGCTGCCGCGAGCACCGCGGAGACCAGGGGCACCGCGCCGACCGCCATCCCGCCGACCGCGTCGACCGCCGGCCCGCTCGCGAGCCGATCGAGCACGAGCCGCCCCGCGAGCTCGACGCCGCGCGGTCGCATCAGCGTCTGGCGCAGATCCAGATAGAAGCTGCTCTTGCGACCGCTCGAGAGCGTGACCTCGCGGCGCTCGAAGGAGACCGCGAGGATCAGCTCGAGCAGCGCCTTCCGATCGCGCTCCCGATCCGCTTGCGTTCGCGCCGCCATTCGCCCCGCGTCCGTCATCGTGCCGTCCCTCCTCGTGTCATCCGCCCCTCAGCTCGAGCGCAGACCGAGCGCGAACTCGGCGATCAGCTTCTGGTGTAGATCCGAAGTCCCCTCGCCGAACTCGAGCGCCTTCGCCTCCAGCAGCAGGCGACCGATCTCGTACTCGGCGGTCACCGAATATCCTCCGAACACCGCCATCCCGTCGAGGGCGTTCTGCGTCGCGGCCTGGCTCGCCTTCAATTTCGCGAGCGAGCTCTCGAGCGAGCAGCGCTCGAGGCCGGCGTCCTTCATGCGGCCGAGGCGGTAGACGAGCAGCCGCGCCTGCTCGGTGCGGGCGACCATGTCGGCGATCTTGCTCTGGACGAGCTGGAACTCGGCGATGCGCTGGCCGAAGGCCGTCCGTTCGAGGGCGTAGGGGATCGCGAGGTCGATCGCGCGCTGGGACTGGCCGACGCAGCGCGCCGCCACCGAATAACGTCCGAGATCGAGGGCCGAGCCGAGGATCGGGAAGCCGCCGCCGGGCTCGCCGAGGACGGCTTCGTCCGGGACGAAGCAGTCCTCGAAATGGACCTCGGCGAGATTGTCGCGCTTCAGCGTCCGCATCGGGAAGGCGCCGAGCTTCATGCCCTGCATCGCGCGCGGGTCGGCGACGAAGGCGGTGACGCCTTTGTGCTTCCGGCCGCGGTCGATGGTCGCGACGATGAAGAAGAGCCGCGCGTGCTCGGCGTGGGAGATGAAGACCTTCGTGCCGTTCAGCAGCCAGCCACCGTCGACCTTCGTCGCGGTCGTATCCATGTTGCCGAGGTCGGTGCCGCCGCGGGGCTCGGTCAGGCAGGCGGAGCAGACGATCTCGCCGCGGGCGATGCCGGGGAGGAAGCGGTCCTTCTGGGCCGCCGTCCCGAAGCGGAGCAGCGAGCCGGCGACCAGCGAGTTCGCGACCGAGACGACCGACGCGACGACCCAGTCGACCCGGGCGAGCTCTTCGCAGATGACGCCGTAGCTGACGACGTCGGTGAACGAGCCGCCGTATTCCTCCGGGATCATCGGGCCCATCAGGCCGAGGGCGGGGAGCTTCGCGATCAGCTCCGAGGGGTAGCGCTCCTCGCGCTCGAAGCGTTCGACATGGGGCAGGATCTCGGCCTCGGCGAAGCGCCGGACGGTCTGGCGGACCAGGCGCTGGTCCTCGGTCAGGTCGAAATCCATCATCCGGTCGAGCAGGGCAGTCATCGGGGCGTCACCTTCGGTCCCGCCCGCCGATCCGGGGCGGGGCTGTCGCGCAGCTTAGCCCGGACCGGGGAGGACTCCCGAGCCTCCCGGCAGGCCATGGAAATCCCGGCACGACTCGCCTAGATTCCGGCCCCTTCCGCCACCCCCGTACGGCGTGGGCCCGGATCGTATCGGCTCGCAAGAGCCGAGCCGGTCCCCGAGGACCCCACGCGAGGCATCTGCGATGAGCGTCCGCAAGAAGTCGACCAGCCACATCAAGCGCAACAAGTCCAGCCGCCACCGCGCGAAGCTCAAGGCCAAGCATCGCCGGGCCCGCAAGCGCCAGACCGGCGGCGAGCGCAAGTACTACCGCTAGAGCTTCATCCGGGCGCGCGCCGCGGGGCGCGACGGGTCGCTCCCAGGGGACGCTGCCCGGACGCGTTCGCGGGGCCGATGCCCGGACACCAGCCCGGGCCCCGCGACCGAACGCGCTACGGCTTCTCCTGCACCGCATTGCCGAGCTCGTCGATCGCCCGATCGAGGGCCGTGTCGAGCGCACGCTCCCAGCTTCCGGCGTCGTCGGCGCCGCGGGCCGCATCGGGAAACAGGATCGCGCGCGACGAGTTGACGATCCCGCCCTCGAGCCCGTTTGGTCCCGGGACGAACGTTGCGACGGCCGCCGCCGCGCTGCCTCCCTGGGCCCCGTACCCTGGGACGAGGAAGAGCGAAGACGGTAGCGCCTCGCGGACCCGCCGCGCCTGATCCGGCCAGGTCGCGCCGCAGACGACCCCGAGCGAAGACCAGCCCGTCGACGACCCGCGCAGCAGCGCTTCGCTGCGAGCGAGGCCCCGCGCGACCCTGCCGAACAGCGGCTCCCCTTCGACGTCGCGATCCTGCAGATCCCCGCTGCCGGGATTGCTCGTCTTGACGAGCACGAAGAGCCCGCGCCCGTTCGCCTTCGCCGTCCGGACGAACGGCTCGAGCGTGTCGAAGCCCAGATACGGGTTCACCGTCAGCGCGTCCGCCGAAATCGCCGCCTCGTCCCCGAGATAGGCCTCCGCATAGCCCTCGGCGGTCGAGCCGATGTCGCCGCGCTTCGCGTCGAGCAGGACCAGCAGCCCTTGCGCGCGGGCGCGATCCACGAGCCGCTCGAGCGCGCGGATCCCGCGCCAGCCGAGCGGCTCGAAGAACGCGATCTGCGGCTTCAGGATGGCGACCCGCCCGGCCACGCGATCGATCACCGCGCCGAGAAACGCCTCGACCGCGTCGGCGGTCCGCTCGTCCCCCGGCTTCATCGATCCCTGCGCGAAGACCGGCGGAAGCGAGGCGCGCAGCGGATCGAGGCCGACGCAGAGCGGATGGCCGAGCTCGCGCACGCGCAGGATCAGCCGATCCGCGAACGCCGCTTGCGTCGTCTGCGCCGTTCGGGTCGCCTCACCGGCCCCGCTGCTCCCGCCTCCGTCCAACCCGCCTCCCTCGCGACTTCCCTGCGGGCTCTCCGATCCCCGCGACCTCGCCGAGCCGCGCGATCGTACCCTACGCTGCGCCGCGATGGACCCGAACCCGACCTCCGACTTCCGTTTCTCCCTCGAAGCGACGAGCGATCTCGCGCGCGCGGGCCGGCTCGCGACGCCGCATGGGCCGGTGCACACGCCGGCCTTCATGCCGGTCGGGACCCACGGCGCGCTGAAGGCGATGACGCCGGCGCAGGTCGCGGAGACTGGGGCCGAGGTCGTGCTCGCCAATACCTATCATCTCGCGCTGCGCCCGGGCGAAGCGCTCGTCGAGAAGCTCGGCGGGCTGCATGCGTTCATGCAGTGGCCCGGGCCGATCCTGACGGACTCGGGCGGCTTCCAGGTCTTCTCGCTGCCCGGCGTCGAGATCAGCGACAAGTGCGCGACCTTCGAGAACGAGGTCACGGGCAAGAAGATGGAGCTGACGCCCGAGCGCTCGATCCAGATCCAGAACCAGCTCGGCGCCGACATCATCATGGCCTTCGACGAGTGCACGCCCTACCCCGCGACCCGCGAGCTCGCCGGCCAGGGCGTTCGCCGGACGCTGCGCTGGATGGAGCGCTGCATGAAGGCCCACGCGCGTCCCCACGATCAGGCGCTCTTCGGGATCGTGCAGGGCTCGACCTTTCCCGAGCTGCGCGAGGCCTGTGCGGCGTCGCTCGTCGCGATGGACTGCCCGGGTTATGCGATCGGCGGCGTGTCGGTC
>CAZFKD010000336.1:3329-5314 GCA_964519695.1 uncultured Spirochaetaceae bacterium | reverse complement strand
CGTCGGCGCGACGCCGGGATCGCGATCGCCTGCACGCTCGTACCGGGTTCGGGCGCATGTTGTGCGACCCGGTCGCGAAGCAGCTTCTCCTCGAAGACGCTCGCCGCATCGAGCAGATACACGACGCGCCGGATCCCCTTCGGCAGGACCGGAAGATCCCCCGGAATTGCGCTCGCAACCTGGATCATGAGCATCACTTTCGAGTGGCGTTCGCTCCGCGGGTTGCCGGGAGATCCGGGCAATGCGGGCCCGGGTTCATGGCCGCCGAGCGGCGCGAACGCGTGTCTGGAATCGCGCCACGATAGCGTGTACGGGCATCGATGAAGCGCCCAACGCGGAGTTGGACCTCGGCCCAAGGAACGAACGAACGTTTGGTCGAGAGCCGCGTCGGATCCGTGCTTCGCGATCGAGATCGCGCGGCGCACATCGATCGGCGCGCGCCATCGAGGGGGCGGGCCGCGCAGTCCACCGGATCCCGTCGAGGAGCGCCCGGTCGGCGCCCGGCTCCTGCGTCTACCCCACCCTCCACGAACGCGCGAACCGTCCGCGATCCTCGCGCGACTCGGCGACGGGGGTGAACCCGGGCAGAGCCGGAACCGGCCGGCTCTCGAAGTCTCAGACGCGGTCCGCTTGAATTTTGCGAACGAGTTCCTATTGCAACCGCGATTCCACCCTTCTTCGCTGCCGAGCGGCTCGGCTCGCACCGCCAGCCCCCGCAGGGCATCATTCTTTCTATCTATAGGCAGCGGTGGGCTTGCCCGCGCCTGCGCCAGGCGCTGGGACCGAACGTCCGTCGACTGACCTGACACCTTCTGTGGAGGCATGACCACTCTTGGAGTAGCCTCCAAACTTACTCAGGCCTCCATCCATGGAGAGCCGACAAGGACTTCCATGAGCGCTGGACTCCATCCCGCCCGCAACCTCGCCCCCGGCCGCCGCGAACGGCGCAAGCAGGAGGTGCGCGCGCGGATCCTCGGCGTCGCCCGCGAGCTCTTCGCCAAGCACGGCTTCGAGGCGACGACCGTCGACGAGATCGCCCGCGCCGCCGACGTCGTCCCCGCGACCTTCTTCAATCATTTCCAGAGCAAGCAGGCGCTGCTCGGCCTGATGGCCGGCGAGGTCTTCGAGACGCTGCATTCGATGACGGCCCAGCATCTCGAGGGCCCGGGGACGAGCGTCGCGAAGCTGCGACGCTTCATCGTGTCGATCAGCGAGTCGATCGCGTCGAGCCGCGGCGTCGCGCGCGACGTCTTCCTCGAATTCCTGAAGAGCGACGCCACGCCCGACGAGCCGCATCCCTACCTCGAGCGCGTGATCGGCCCCTTCGTCTCGGTCATCGCGGAGGGGCAATCGCGCGGCGAGTTCCGCAGCGACCGCTCCGCGGCCTTCCTCGCGCAGATGGCGGTCGGCATGCTGAACAGCGCGATCACCAGCTGGCTCGCGGATCCGGATTATCCCGTCGAGACCGGCCTCGCGGAAGCCGCCGAGTTCGCGATTGAGACGCTTCGCGAAAGGCCGTCCCCGCGCACGAACGCTCCGGATTCCTGAGCCCGTACCGCTCTCGCCATGCCCGCTCCGCTCGTTTGTCGTTCGAACCCGATCTTCGTTTTCCCTGCCCCCTCACTCGTCCATCCGGACGAAACCGCAAGAAGGACCCCCCAATGACCTTCGACATCGACATCGATTTCTCACACGCCTCGAGCTGGGACGAGCGCATGCCCGAACGCACGCGCTGGCTGCGCGAGAAGGCGCCCGTCTACTGGAGCGAGAAGACCGGCGCCTTCATCCTGACGCGCTACGACGACGTCGTGCACGTCTCGAAGAACCACGACGAGTTCTGCTCGGGCGAGGGCGTGCTGCCGGGCCGCATGAACGCGAAGATCGGCATGATCGACGAGGACGAGCCCCATCACGGCGAGATGCGCGGCCTCATCAACCGCGGCTTCACGCCGCGCATGGTCCGCCGCTGGGAAGAGGTCTTCCAG
>CAZFKD010000336.1:0-3319 GCA_964519695.1 uncultured Spirochaetaceae bacterium | reverse complement strand
GTGCGATTTCGTCTAGGACATCGCCGTCCCGATCCCGCTGATCCTGATCGCCGAGATGATCGGCATCCGCAAGGAGGACCGGCAGCGCTTCCACCAATGGTCCGACGCGATGATCGGGGCACAGGGCAATCTCGACAATCCCGTGATCACCGCCGCCGCCGGCAAGGCCGCCCTCGAGTACTACACCTATCTCGTCGACATCATCGCCGACCGCCGCCAGAACCCGAAGGACGATCTGATCAGCATCCTCGTCCGGGCGAAGCAGGACGGCGTGCTTGTCCAGCACGAAGCCGGCCGCTATCGCGACAACATGGGCGCCGAGGCCGGTGTCCAGCCGACCGACGAGCAGCGCGCGATGAGCAACGACGAGCTGATCAAGATGTGCGTGCTGCTGCTGGTCGCCGGCAACGAGACGACGCGCAACGGCCTCTCGGGCGCGATGCAGCTCCTGATCGAAAACCCCGACGTCCAGAAGCGGCTCGCCGCCGATCCCTCGCTCATCCCCGGCGCGATCGAGGAGATGCTGCGGCTCGTCTCGCCCGTGCTCTCGTTCGCGCGCACGGCGACCCGGGACACGTCGCTGCGCGGCGTCCCGATCGCGAAGGGCCAGAAGGTCCTGATGATCTACGGCGCCGCCAATCGCGATCCGGAGGCGTTCCCCGAGCCGGATCGCCTCGACATCGACCGTCATCCGCACCATCTCGCCTTCGGCATCGGCAACCATTTCTGCATGGGCGCGAACCTCGCGCGCATGGAGCTGCGGGTCGCCCTGACGGAGATCCTCCGCCGGCTGCCGGACATGCGCTATGCGGCGAACGGGCCGGAGTTCGGCTCCTCCGCACTGGTCCGCAGCGTGAAACACATGCACGTGCGCTTCACGCCCGAGCGCGCCGACTGATCGGCTGGGCGCGCGACGAGTCGGCTCGTCGCGCGCTCATTCTGTCGTATCGTTGCTCCGCCCGGAGCGAATCGTCCGGGCGGAGGAACGCTCGATGTCCCGTCTCCGCAAGGTCCTGCTCGCCCTCGCCGCCGTGCTCGTCCTGCTCGTCGCCCTCGTGCTCGTCGGCGTCTACCGCTCGGGCGCCTGGTTCCTGCTCTTCCCGAGCCACCACCACGACACTGTCGCCCCCGAGATCCCCGCCGATTTCGGCGCGGGCGCATCGCTGCGCGTGCTCGTCTTCTCGAAGACCAACTCCTTCCGCCACGAAGAGGGCATCGCCGGCGCCCGCCGGCTGCTCGACACCATCGCCGGGCGCCGCGGCTTCGCGCTCTTCCATTCCGAGAACGGCGCGCTCTTCGACCCGGCCCATCTCGCGCGCTTCGACGTCGTCGTCTTCAGCAACGCCTCGGGCGACATGCTCTCGCCGGAGCAGGAGCGCGCATTCGAGCAGTGGCTCGTGGCCGGCGGCGGCTGGATCGGGATCCATTCGGCGGGCGACGCGTCCCACGCCGAATGGACCTGGTACCGTGACACGCTGATCGGCGCCGATTTCATCGGCCACATCCTCGGCCCCCAGACCCAGCAGGCGCGGGTCGTCGTCGAGGACCGCGGCCATCCCGCGACCCGCGGCCTGCCGGCGCAGTTCGAGCACGAAGAGGAATGGTATTCCTGGAAGACGAGCCCGCGCGACGCGGGCTTCTCGGTCCTGCTCACGGTCGACGAGTCGAGCTACACGCCCGCGATCCGATTCCTCGGCAGCGAGACCGACATCCGGATGGGCGACCACCCGATCGCCTGGTGGCGCTGCACGGGCCGCGGACGCGCGCTCTACTCCGCGATGGGGCACTGGGCGAGCGCCTACGAGAACCCGCCCCATGCGCAGCTGCTCGAGAACGCGCTCGACTGGGCGGGGGATCGATCGGCCTGCGAGACGGGCGCCGCGGGAGGATGAAAGCATGACGCACTCGACGACGAAGACGACCACGCACACGAGCGCGACGGACCCGGCACAAACGAGCGAGGACGCCGCCCTGCGCCGGGCGATGCTGCGCCTGATCGCGATCGGCGGCGCGGCCGTGCTCGCGAGCTATCTGCTGGCCCTCGATCCGGCGATCGGGAGCAGCCTCTGGGGCGGCATCCCCGAAGGCAGCATCCGCGACCTCTACACGATCAACATGTTCCTCGCCGCCGCCGGCTTCTTCCCGGCGACCTGGCTGCTCGTCTTCGCGACGCCGGCGAGCGCGCTTTCCGAACGCACGGGCTTCGGCGTTCCTGCGCTTTTCGCCCTCTACGCCGCGATCCTGATGGCGTCGGCGCTCTGGCTCCCGCTGACCGCGCTCTACGTGGGCGCGCCCTCGACGCCGGTCTGGCTGCTGATCCGACTCGTACTGCTCGTCGTCGGCGGGGCCGCGACCGTGCTCGGCGTGATGCTCGTTCGCCTGGCCCTGCGCGGACCGGCGACGGCCTGGCTGGCGGTCGGCGCGTTCTTCTTCTTCTGGCTCCAGACGATGGTCCTCGACGCCCTCGTCTGGCCGCACTACTACTCGCTCGCGAGCTGAGAGGCCGCGAACACCGATCACGCAGGGGAGGGAAACGATGGGTCGGCTGGACGACAAGGTATTGCTGCTGACGGGTGCGGCCTCGGGCATCGGGCGGGCTTCGGCGCTCCACGCCGCGAGGGAAGGCGCCTCGCTCTTCCTGACCGACGTCGTCGCCGCGGGCCTCGAGGACACGGCCAAGCGCGTCGCCGAGATCGGCGCGCAGGTCGAGGCGCGCGCGGCCGACATCAGCGACGAGCCGCAGGCCCGTGCGAGCGTCGCCGCCTGCATCGAGCGCTTCGGCCGCCTCGACGTCCTCTGCAACAACGCCGGGATCATCGCCTACGAGCGGGTCCACGAGATGTCGCTCGCGTTCTGGCGCCGCATCCTCTCGGTCAACCTCGACGGCACCTTCCTGATGACGCGCGAGGCGATCCCGCATCTGCTCGCGACCCGGGGCGCGATCGTGAATCTCGGCTCCACCGCCGGCCTCTCGGGCCTCGCCTACGGCGCCGCCTACAGCGCCTCGAAGGGCGCGATCCACGCGTTCACCCGCGCGATCGCCGTCGAGTACGCCGACGAAGGGCTGCGCGCGAACTCGATCTGCCCGGCCTCGATCCAGACGGGCATGTCCGGGACGGCGAAGCTCCCGAAGGCGGCGAAGATCGAGCTGCTGAACCGGCTCGGCTCGCTGCACGGCCCGGCGGGCCCGGAGGTCATCGCCGACCTCGTCGTCTTCCTCGCCTCGGACGAGGCGCGCTTCATCTCGGGGACGGAGATCCGCGTCGACGGCGCGGCGCTCGCCTAGCGGGGCGCGCGCGCTTCGAGGAGCGGAGGCCGT
>CAZFKD010000335.1:0-5318 GCA_964519695.1 uncultured Spirochaetaceae bacterium | reverse complement strand
TTCGAAGACCTTCAGGATCGCCGCCGCCGACTTCGCGCCGATCCCCGGCACGCCCGGCAGATTGTCGATGACGTCGCCGACCAGTCCGAGATAGTCCGGGATCTGGCGAGGCGAGACGCCGAACTTCGCGCGCACGGCGTCCGCGTCGAAGGTCTTCTCCTTCGCGAGATCGTGGACCACGACGCGCCCGTCCTCGCGCACGAGCTGACAGAGATCCTTGTCCGTCGTCAGCACCCGTGCGCGAGCCTGCCAGCGGATCACGTCTTCGCAGAGCGCTCCGATCAGGTCGTCGGCCTCGTAGTCGTCCTGCTCGAAGACCGCGAAGCCGAGGGCTTCGGCGATCTCGCGGCAGAGATCGAATTGCGGCTCGAGGTCGTCGGGCGTCTCGCCGCGCTGGGCCTTGTAGCCGGGCTCGATGGCATTGCGGAAGCTCGTCATCGCGGCGTCGAAGCAGACGGCGGCATGGGACGGCGCCTCGTCGGCGGCGTAGCGGATCAGCGTGTTCGCGAAGCCGTAGGCGGCGTTGCAGGGCGTGCCGTCGTCGGCCGTCATCGGCGGCAGAGAATGATAGGCGCGGAAGATGTAGACGTGGCCGTCGAAGAGATGGACGAGCGGACCGGGCTCCGGGCTCATGGGCGGCATCGAGACTCCATCGGACGAGACTCCTCGGCGCGTCGCGGCCCCGGGATCGGCCGACAAGCGCGTCGGCGTCCGCGCCCGCCCGCTTCGGCTACCGCCGCTCGTCCAGCACCGCCTCGACGACCGTCTCTGCCGCGTGGACGAGCGGGAGATCCCGCTTCTCGCCGTCCCGGCGGCGCACGAGCTCGACGATGCCCCCGGCGAGCCCCTTTGGCCCGATCGTGACGCGATAGGGGAATCCGACGAGGTCCGCGTCGTTGAACTTGACGCCGGGCCGCTCGTCGCGGTCGTCGAGCAGCACGTCGATGCCCGCCGCCTTCAGCTTCTCGTAGAGCGCTTCGCCCGCTTCGTGACAGGCGACGTCGTTCGGCTTCACGACCGAGACGACGACCTCGTAGGGCGCGACGTTGACGGGCCAGCAGATGCCCTTGTCGTCGTGGTTCGCCTCGACGACGGCGGCGAGATTGCGCTCGAGACCGATGCCGTACGAGCCCATGATCATCGCGACCGAGGCGCCCTTCTCGTCCTGCACGTAGGCGTCCATCGCGAGGCTGTACTTCGTGCCGAGCTTGAAGATGTGACCGACCTCGATCGTCTTGGCGACCGAGAAGGGCGTGCTGCACATCGGGCAGCCCTCGCCGCTCTGGACCTCGCGCAGATCGAGCCAGGCCTTGACGTCGATGTCGCGGGCGACGTCGACGCCGCGCAGATGGAAGCCGTCCTTGTTGGCGCCAGTCACCATCTCGCGCCGTGCGTTCAGCGCCTCGTCGGCGATCACGTAGAGATCGCGGCGCCCGACGGCTCCGAGACTGCCGGGCCGCGCACCGAGGGTACGCAGGATGAGCTCGGGATCCGCGGGGCGGATCTTCCCGCCTTCGATCTGATCGACGAGCTTCTGCTCGGCGAGCTGATGATCGCCGCGCAGCAGCACGAGAATCGTCTTGTCGTCGACCTGGTAGACGAGGGTCTTGATCTGGCGGTCCGCCGGCGCGCCGCCTTCCATCTTCGCCAGATCGTCGATCGTCCGAACGCCCGGGGTCGGGAACTCCTCCGGCTCGGCGAGGCCGGGGCCGTCTTCCGCCGCGGGCAGCACGCTCTGGGCCTTCTCGACGTTCGCCGCGTAGCCGCACTTCTCGCAGTGGGCGATCCAGTCCTCGCCGGCATCGCTCTTCATCATGAACTCGATCGACTGGTTGCCGCCCATCAGGCCCGAGCTCGCCTCGACGGCGACGGCCTCGAATCCCAGGCGCTTGAAGATCTTGCGATAGGCGTCGAAATGGCGGTCGAAGGCCTGGTCGAGCCCGGCCTGGTCGAGATCGAAGGAGTAGGAGTCCTTCATCGTGAACTCGCGCACGCGCAAGAGCCCGCTCTTCGGGCGCGCCTCGTCGCGGAACTTCGTCTGGAACTGGTACCAGATCTGCGGGAGCGATTTGTACGATCGCAGCTCCGCCGCGTGGTAGGCGAAGATCTCTTCGTGGGTCATGCCGAGGGCGAGGTCGGCCTGCTTGCGGTCCTTCAGCCGGAACATCTCCTCCCCGACGCTGCTCCAGCGGCCGGACTTCTCCCAGATCTCCTTCGGATGCATGCAGGGGAGCCGGAACTCCTGGGCACCGATGCGGTCCATCTCCTCGCGGATGATCTGCTCGACCTTGCGCAGGGCACGGAATCCGAGCGGCGTCAGCGAGTAGTGGCCCGCCATCAGCTGGCGGATCAGGCCGGCGCGGACGAGCAGCTTGTGGGAGACGGCCTCGGCGTCGGCCGGATCGTCTCGCAAGGTCGGGATGAACGCGCTGGACCAGCGCACGGGCTCTCCTTCGCCACTCGGGCCATCGGGGTCGATCGGGATTCGCGGGTCGTCGAACGCGGCGGACGATAGCGCCTCGCTGCGCCGATCCGGCGCGAGCGGATCCTGCGCGGGCCGACATGCGCGCGCCCGATCCCCTGCCGGGGCAGGGGAGCCCGTCGCGGCGTCAATCGACCGGCGTCGAGAGCGCCTCTGCCCGGCGGTCGAAGGCCTCCGACAACGCACGCATCGTCGGCCAGCCCGCAGTCGAGATCGGCGAGCCGTCGAGAGACCCGACGGGCACGATCCCGGCCCGCGTCCCCGTCAGGAAGACGGCATCCGCGGCATAGAGATCGAAGCGCCCCAGGCTCCGCTCGCGCATCTCGAGCCCGTGCTCGCTGGCGAGCTCCATCACGGTTCGCCGCGTCAGTCCCTCGAGCGCGCCGTCGGTCGTCGGCGGCGTGTCGAGGGTGCGGCCGGTCAGGGCGAAGACGTTCGTCGCCGACGACTCCGCGACCAGGCCGCGCGCGTTCAGGACCAGCGCGTCGTCCGCCCCGCGCACGCTGGCCTCCCGCTTCGCCAGCACGTTGTTCAGGTAGTTCAGGCTCTTGACCCGCGGATCGAGGACGTCCGCCGAGGGGCGGCGCAGGCTCGACGTGATCAGATCGAGCCCGCGCGCCGCCTTATCGGGCGGGAGCGGCGCCGCTCCGGTCGCGATGCAGACGATCGAGGGCTCGGGGCAGGTCGACGGATCGATTCCGAGCGCTCCGACCCCGCGCGTCACGATGAGTCGCAGATAGCCCTCGCGCGCGCCCCATGCGCGGGTCGTTTCGCGGGCGACGTCGTGGACCCGTGCGAATCCGCCGGGCACGACGAGGCCGATCGCGCGGGCTGCGGTCTCGAGGCGCTTCATGTGGTCGGCGAAACGAAAGATGCCACGGCGCGTGACGCGGATGCCCTCGAAGACGCCGTCGCCGAAGAGAAAGCCGTGATCGAGGACCGGGACGCGCGCCTCGCTCGCGGGCATGATCTTGCCTTCGATCCAGCAGATCGTCTGCCCTGCCATGCCCTGCGGCATCGTCGTCTGCGTCATTTCATTTCTCTCCCTGGCCGGCGGGTCGACGCGCTGCGCCCTCCGCCGCGTTGCGGACCGATTCGCGCCGATCGGCGCGCGGGGCCGAGGCCTGCGTGCCGGCGAGCCGCTCGCTGATGGCAGCGGCCGCCCTGCGAAGCCGCTCGGCGATGCGTGATTCTCCGAGGGCGTCGAACCGCGGGGTCGCGGCGGCGAGCGCGAGCACCGCCGCGAGCTTCATCCCGCCGCCGAGCATCGGCTGCCCGATCGGAACGCCGAGGACCGAGAGCCCCTCGATCCAGGCATTCCGATTCACCGCATAACCGCACGCCAGGATCCGGGCGCGCTCCTCCGGAGCGAGCGGATCGCCCGGGTCGAGGAGGGGGGCACGCGGATCGGGGGCATCGGCCGGACCGGCCGCCCGGATGGGCGCGCGGTGGATCCGATAGAGCTTGCCGGCCGCCGTGACATCGGCGGGCACGCGGTCTCCGACGCCCGGCGCCGCGCGCAGGAATCCGGACCCTTCGCATTTGTCGAGCACGCGCAGCGTTCCGCGCCGTTCGGCGACGAGAAAGACCGTCTCCCCGAGCTCCGCCGCCTCCGCCTCGAGGAAATCCCGGGCCAGCTCGACGACGGGCTCGCGGCGCTGGACACCGAGGCCGAGGCTCAGCAGGCCGAGGCCCGGGCGGTAGCGACCCGCCTCGTCCTGCTCGACGAGCTCCCGCTCGGCGAGGGCGGCCAGCAGACGGTGACAGCTCGACTTCGCAAGCCCGAGCGCGCGGGCGACCTCGCCGAGGCCGCGGGCGGACCCGGCTTCGTGGAGATGGAAGAGGACATCGAGGGCCTTTTCGACGGTCGCGGCGCCCGCCATGGATCAGCGCTCCTGTTCGCATATCAGAAGAACCGCTTCGCGACTTGGGCCCCGGTGGTGTCCACGACGCGCTCAGTCTCGAATGTTCCACATATTAGAGCGTTGTTCTTTTAATTGGAACGACCTATCGGTTCATTCTCCGATCGCGCGCTCGGACCGAGCGCGACGAGGACGGTCGAATGCACGCGCAGCCGCGCCGTGCCCGATGGGTCCGAGCCGAGCTGGAAGGGGGCGACGACGCCGAAGACACGGCGACCGGCGGCCGCGTCCGCAACCACGGCCGCCTCGATATCGGGATCGCCGTGGAGGGACTCGCCCCGGGTCGGACAGGCGATCTGGAAGACCAGCGGCGAATCGGGAAGCGCCGCGACCGCGGACCGCAGGCGGTCGCGTGCGAAGCTCGCGTCCGGGAGTGCGAGGGCCACGCGATCTCCGCGCGCGACATTGCCCATGAAGCCGACGGCCCCGCGGCGCGGGTCGAGGCCCGTGATGTAGACCTCGTCGAAGGCCTCGGGCTCGGCCTCCGGAGCGAGCATCGCCGCGCCCCGCGCGACGGCCGGTGCGGGGCCGGAAAGCCGGAGCAGCAGCTGGTCGAGATGCGGCTCGACGGGTGCCTCGTCTTCCAGGCCGAGCTGGCGGCGGATCCACAGACTCGGGGGCTCGCCTTCGAGGGCGTCGATCCAATGGGATCGGCGGTCGGTGACCTCGAGCCAGGGGCTGGCGAGGCGCGTGGCCCCGGCGCATTGGATCCGCGCCGGAGCGTCCGGAAGCAGGAGCCCGACGAGCAGGTCCGCCTCGCCGGAATCGACGGGATCGGCCCAGGTCCGGGCCGTCCTGCCATCGATCCCGCTCGCCGCGGCCCCCGCGAGCGCGGGCCCGCCGAAGGTCGGCGAGAAGCGGTCGAGCAGGGGCCGGAGCGCGGGCGGCCCGAGGGCATCCGGAAAGAGCAGGAC
>CAZFKD010000334.1:0-5378 GCA_964519695.1 uncultured Spirochaetaceae bacterium | reverse complement strand
GGGCGGATCTCGACCGGATGTGCGGCGCGCCCTATACGACGGATTTCCTCGCCGACTGCCTGCGCGGCAAGCAGCTCTGGCCCGTCGAGAAGGCGATCCAGGCCCTCTCCGACGCGCCGGCCCGGCTCTTCGGCCTGAAGGATCGCGGGCGTGTCGCGGCGGGCATGCACGCCGATCTCGTCGTCTTCGATCCGAAGACGGTGGGCTCGGGCGAGATCTACGAGCGGAACGATCTGCCCGGCGGAACCTCCCGGCTCTACGCCGAGTCGACGGGCGTGGTCCGCGTCTTCGTCGCCGGCGAGGCGATCGTCCGGGACGGGAAGGCGACCGATGCGCGGCCGGGGCAGGTGATCCGCTCGGGGCGCGATACGTCGACGGTGGCGCTCGCGAAGCGTTAGTCCGCCGGACGCCGTCGCGCGGCGGAATCGGCGAGGGGAGACGAGTCATGGGCCGAGCCTTGATCATGCACATCGACGAGGCGCCCTGGGTCCGCGGCGGCCCGCGAGGCGAAGGCGGCGAGGGCCGTCATCCGGAAGGCGGCGGTCAGCTCGTCGGCGATCTCGAGAAGGGGCCCTGGGTCCACGTCAACTGGCTCCCCGGCGACCTCGTCGCGCCGCCCCATAGCCACGACCACGACGAGGTCCTCTACGTCCTCGAGGGCGGATTCTCGATGGGCCGGCGGCGGTGTGGCCCCGGGACGGTCGTCTACCTCGAAGCGGGGACCCAGTACGGGTTCACGGTCTGGCCCGAG
Organism: uncultured Spirochaetaceae bacterium; assembly: GCA_964519695.1. Classification (GTDB taxonomy): domain Bacteria; phylum Myxococcota_A; class UBA9160; order UBA9160; family UBA4427; genus UBA4427. Next base: position 4,627 of record CAZFKD010000334.1, on the reverse strand, counting down.
GGCGTCCGCTTCCTCAACATCCGGTCGGGGCTCGCACGTTATGCGGAGGCGGGCAAGGAAGCGACGAATCCCTACTCGGCCGCCGCGGCCGGCGAGCGCGCCTGATCAGGGAGGCCGAAGAGCCGCCGGGCGTTGCCCGAGAGGATTGCGGCCTTCTCGGCGTCCGAGAGTGAAGAGGCCTCGATCTGCGGCAGGAGGTGGCTGATCCGCCGGCCGACCGGATGCGAGTAGAGATCGGTCCCGAAGACGACCCGCTCGGCGCCGAAGCGATTCGCGAAATCCTCGATGAAGTCGAAGTTGTAGGACAGGCTCGTGTCGAAGAGGATGTTGGGCGCGACCTCGGCGATGAAGAAGCACTCGCGCGTCGCCTCGAAGGAGCCGAACGCGTCGAGGGCGAGCACGGGCGTCTCGGGGATCGAGCGCGCGAGCACGGCGAGCTTCCAGAGCGCCTCCTCCGGCGTCTCGTTCATCGCATGGATCACGGGGACGAGGCCCAGCTCGGCCATCTTCTCGACGTAGGCGAGGATGAAGCGGCTATCGAGCGAGACGCCCTGGAAGCGCGTGTGGAAGCTGATGCCCGCGAGGCCGAGCGCCCGCTTGCAGCGCTCGAGCTCGGCGAAGCAGGCCTCGCCATAGGCGGGCTCGACGATGCCGACGGCGGCGGGAAAGCGCGCCGGCAGACGGTCGCGATAGCGCGCGATGAGATCGTTCTCGGCCATCGTGTCGGGCAGGCCGCGGGGGCGGAGGTAGCCATGCCCGGGGATCACGATCGCCTGGTCGACGCCGCCGGCGTCCATGATCTCGAGGCGGCTGGCGAGCTCGCGGTCGGCGGGGGAGGGCAGCGCCGTCGCGGCCGAAGCGCTGGACGCGTCGTCGATGGGCCCGCCGAGCGCGAGGAAGGCGCTGCCGACGTGGTGGTGGACGTCGAGGACCCGGAATCGCCGCTGCGCTCCGGTCACGCTCGGTCCTCGCGCGCTCGGGCCGCTGCGCTCCCGTCCGCCGCTCCGGCGGCTTCGGTCGGCACGAGCCGGACGCGCAGCGTGCGCGGCCCGAGCGCCCAGAAGACCGGATTCGGGTCGAAGACGTAGCCGGGGGCCAGCTCGATCCGTTCGATCCGATCCAGCAGCGTCTCGAGGGCGACCTTCGCCTCCATGCGCGCGAGAAAGGCGCCCGGACAGACGTGGGGACCCGCGCCGAAGGCGACGTGGTCGCGCGGGCGCGGACGGTCGAGGCGGAATTCGTCCGGATCGTCGACGAATCGCTCGTCGCGATTGGCGGAGGCGAGGCTGTAGAGTACGCGGTCGCCCTGCGCGACGGGGACGCCGTCGACGTCGATCTCTGCCGTGCAGGTCCGGGCGAGGAGCTGGACCGGCGAGTCGAATCGCAGCGATTCCTCGATCGCGTTCGCGATCAGCGCCCGGTCCGCGCGCAGGGCGGCATAGCGCTGCGGCACTTCGGCGAGGCGGTAGATCAGGTTCCCGAACAGGTTCCGCGTCGTCTCGTTGCCGGCGACGATGAGGAAGATCGTCTGCGTCAGGACCGCCCGGCGCGAGAGGCGCTCGCCGTCGACCTCGGCGCGGAGCAGGCGCGTGATCATGTCGTTCGGCGGATCGGCAGCTTCGATCCGCTCGTCGATGCACGACTCGAGGTAGGCGGAGAATTCGGGATGGAGCTCGGCGATCGGCGCGTTGAGGGCGTCGTTCTGGCTCTGACGCTGCAGGATCTCGTCGGACCAGCGAGCGAAGTCGTCGATGCGGTCGTTCGGGATGCCGAGCACCTCGGCGATCACGGCGCTCGGAATCCGGCGCGCGAAGGTCTCCATGATCTCGACCTCGCCGCGCTGCCGACAGACGGCGAGCGTCTCGTCGAGGCGCTCGTTCGCATAGCGCCGGACGAAGGGCTCGACCTGCGAGGCGTGGTTGTAGGCGAGCGCGGAGTTGAAGAGCTTGCGGATCTTGCCGTGGCGCGGCTCGGGGATCGCGGCGAGCAGCGTATCCTCTTCCTTCGACTGCCCGACGTCGCCGAAGCTCCCGACGAAATGATCGACGCTCCGCAGGCCCTGCAGGACCGCGCTCTGCCGCACGAAGAAGGTCTGTCCGCTCGCGACCGCCGTCGCGGCGCCCTGCGCGCGCAGCCCGGCGAACGCGGCGTAGCGGCTCTCGGCGTTCGAGTCGAAGGGATCGATGACGGTTTCGGGCGCGTCGCTCGCGGGGCCCATCAGGGCGGGATTCTGCTCGGCGGGCATGGGAGGCCTCAGCTCTGCTCCGCGAGGAGCGCCGCGACGTCGGACTCGATCGCGGTGCCCTCGAAGAAGCGTGGGTTGGTATCGGTGTAGAAGCGGGCGGCGTTCGCGAAGGTGAAGGCGCGGAACTGCGCGCGGTCGAGCCGGCCCGTTTCGACGAGCTCGAAGGCTTCGTGCAGCACGCCCCGCATGTCGGGGACGTCCCAGTGGCCGACGTCGGAGCCGAAGATCGCCTGCAGCGGCGCGCCGCCCGGGATCGAGGCGGTCTCGAAGGCGTGGTGGACCAGCGGATCGTCGGCTTCGCAGCCGAAGAAGAAGTTCGGGACGAAGCGCTTCGGGATGTCGTCCCCGCTCTCGAGGCCGCAGGCGCCGAACTCGTCGACGATCCCGCCACTCTCCGCGTTCGAGCCGAAGGCGAGCTGCTGGATGTCGGGGCCCGAGGACGCCATCTCGGCGAGCTTCGCGCCGTAGCGCTCGAAGAGGTCGTTCCAGACGCCGCGGTCGAAGCTCGCGGGATCGTAGTGGCGGATCGCGACGGGATTGCGCTTCTCGTAGTGGCCGACGAGGTCGTGCAGCAGGCGCACGGCCCAGGAGGCGCCGCCCTCGAGCAGCGCGATGCGGAGCCGCGGGAAGCGCCGGGTCACGCCGCCGAGGAAGAGCGAGCGGCAGAGCGCTTCTGCCGGGGTCGCGAAGAAGCCGAGATGGTTGAACATGTAGTTCGAGGGCGAGCGATGGCCGTCCCAGCCGACGGCGCCGGAATGAGCGGCCGGCGAGATGCCGAGATCGAGACAGCGCTGCCAGAAGGGATCGTAGTCGTAGGGCGAGTCGAGGCCGAACGAATCGGCCCAGCTCGCCTGCGCCGGAACCTCGCCGCCGAGCGCCGCGACGGATTCGATCGGGCGGCGCACGAAGCTCGCGATCAGCGCCGCCTTGAAGCCGAGCGTCTGGACGGCGTACTCGAGCTCGTGGATCGCCTCCTCGGGCGTCGTCATCGGGATCACCGCGACCGGCGCGAGTCGCCGCTCGGTCCCCTGGAAGACCTCCGCGAGGAACTGGTTCAGCGCGCGACAGCAGGCGCGCCGCAGCTTCGCATCCGGGATGTCGAACACCGGTAGCCCCATCGACGAATAGACGACGCTGAAATCGAGGCCGAGCTCCTCCATCCGCTCCGCCATCAGGTTCGGCATGCTCGCCGTCGCGAAGTCCCGGGTATTGCGGGCGGGCACCGCCCACCACGAAGGCCGCACCGATCGTCGCCGCAGCCGCTCCTCGGGCGAGAGCGCGCCCCACATGCCCGAGCCCGGATCGAACAGGCGCGCGAAGAGGCGCGAGAGATCGTCGGCGACGCCCGCCTTCTGGAAGTACGGGATCAGGGCGGGGAGGTATTCGACGGTATGGCCGTCCGCATCGAGGATCGGATGGTCGAGGCCTGCGCGGATCGTGCGCGCGGAGTCGGTCGACATGCGGGATGCCTCCTCGGGGCGTTCGGCGGGGCTCTCATCCCGGCCCTCATCGGGTCTCTCGTCAGCGCCCGGACCGTTCTATCGTAACCCACGAATTGCGCGTTTCTCGCCATATTTCCGGCAAGAGGAGGTCGAACATGTTGCTCGAAGGACGGACTGCGATCGTGTCCGGCATCGGCCCGGGCATGGGCCGGGACATCTCCCTGCGCCTCGCGCGCGAGGGCGCCGACATCGCGATGGGCGCGCGCAGTCGCGCGAGCCTCGAGTCCGTCGCCCGGGAGGTCGAGGCCCTCGGTCGCCGGGCCGTCTGGCTCGAGACGGACCTGACGAAGGTCGATGCAGGCAAGCGGCTCGTCGATTTCGCCGCCGCGGAGCTCGGCCGCGTCGACATCCTCGTCAACAATGCCTTCCATACGGGGACGATGACGCCCTTCGAGAGCGACGATCTCGAGACGGGCTGGCGCGAGACCCACGAGGTCAACCTCTTCGGCACGCTCCGCATGACGCAGGCCGTCCTGCCCGTCATGAAGGCGCAGAAGAGCGGCTCGATCGTCATGATCAACACGATGACGATCCGCACCGTCAACCCGGGCTTCGCGGCCTACGCGAGCTCGAAGGCCGGCCTCGAGGCGGCGACGCGCGGGATCGCCCGCGAGGTCGGGCCCTACGGCATCCGCGTCAACTCGGTGATGCCGGGCTACATCTGGGGCCCGTCGGTGAAGGGCTACCTCGAGGCGCGCGCGAAGAAGGAGGGTCGCTCCTACGAGTCGGTCCATGCCGAAATCGCCTCGGCGATCCCGCTCGGACGCATCCCGGACTCCCACGAGATCGCGGGCGCCGTCGTCTTCTTCGCGTCGGACCTCGCGTCCTGCATCACGGGGCAGTCGCTCGACGTCAACGGCGGCCAGGTCATGTGTTAGGC
>CAZFKD010000333.1:1692-5406 GCA_964519695.1 uncultured Spirochaetaceae bacterium | reverse complement strand
ATCGAGCCGGGGCTCGGCCAAGTTCAGCGGATTCATCGCGCAGTGGACGAGCGCGCGGCGCACGACGGCGCGGTCCGGGCTCGTCCGGGTATTGGGCTGGGAAGACGTCGAAGGGCGCATCGGGGACGACGGCGAGCTCGTCGCGCCTGCGCCGGCGAGACCCGGCTCCGCCGATGCACTGCTCTTCGGAAAGCCCCTGGAAGACCGTCTCGACGAACACTGGCAGGCCGTGGAGCAGGCGATCCTTCGACCCCGCGCGCAATGTCGGCCCCGCTGCGTGGGGAGCCGGCGCGTGCTCGACTTCCTGCTCGCCCGCGGCCCGATCCGGCGGCCCCTGTTCGACGCAGTGCTGAGCGATCAGGCGCGCGCGCGGCGCTGACGGTCAAAGCGCGTTCGGCGCGGTCCGGAGCTGGATCGGCTGCAGGCAGACCACCGGATTCATCCGGTTCAGGTAGCGCGGCTTGTCCGCGTTGATGACCTCGTCCCAGAAAGCCTGGTTCGGCAGGTTGCCTTCGCCCGTGTGGAGCACGGTCGCGAAGAATCGCTTGAGCAGGTTGTGGAGCGAATGGAAGCTGTACTCGATCTTGTGATGCTCCCAGCCGGGATTGAGCTTGTCCTGCGGCTTTCCGCAGGGCGTCGACAGGAGCAGCATGCCGTCCGGCGTCAGGTTCTCCGCGATCTCGATCAGCGCGATCTCGCGGTGGAGCAGATGCTCGAGAGTGTCGAAGGAGACGATCGCGTCGAAACGGCCGAGCGGAGCGCCGTCGTTCGTCGTCCAGGTCACGAGATTGCCGGCGCGGTAGCTGAGATTCGGCGCGGAATATTGCTTGCGCGCGTACTCGACCGCGCGCTCGTCGTAGTCGACGCCGAGGACTTCGAGCGAGGGATGGGCATCCGCGAGGAGCTTCGAGCCGTATCCGGCGCCGCAGGCGATGTCGAGCAGCCGGATCCGATTCTCGACGAGGGGAAGCGCCCAGGTGTAGCGTCCGAGGTGATGGATGCCCTGCTTGTGTTCCTGGGCGACGTAGGCCCGGACGTCGAGGCCCCCTTTGGGCTGCCAGAACTCGACTGTCGTGGCCTGGTCCTTGCTCGCGTCCGGCGCAGACTCGCGCCCCGCGTTCGGATCTCCGGATCGCGTGCTCATCCCGGGGTGTCTCGTCGGGCCAGAGGATTCGCAATCTGGATTTCGAGCTCGCCTCGCGCGATGCGATCGATGGCCTGCATGGCTTCACTATATCCTAAGGCTCCTGAGGCGAGCGTGACGAGTCCGATCGGATTCCGATCCAGGCCGCCGACCACCGCGGGATATCCGGCCGGGAGCGTGCATGAGGGAGAGTCCGAGTCGGCGGTTCGACCTTGCTCTGGCGTCGCTGGCGTTGCTCGCCCTCGGATGGGTCCACCGAAGCCTCCTGGTCGATACCGGCCGCCTCGACTCCGTTCGCGAAGTCGTCGACGCCGCGATCTACGACCCGACCCTCGCGTCGCCGGCGCTGGGCCTGGCGGTCTTCGGCGTGTTGATGCTGAAGCGGCGCGGCGCCCTCGTCGACGACTTCCAGAGGGGCCGGCCTCTTCGGCTCCTCGGAAGCGCCGTTTTCGCGCTCGGGATCGGCCTGATCGGCTGGTCGAATCAGATCGATGCGGATCCGCTGGTGATGCCCTCGCTGATCCTGCACGTCACGGGCGCGGCCCTGCTGCTCGGGGGGGCGCGCATGCTCCGGACCGTCGCGCTACCGCTTCTGGCGCTGGCGCTCGCGGCGCCGCTCCCGGCGACGCTGGTCAATCAGGTCGTCTTTCCGCTGCAGCTCTGGACGGTCACGCTCACCTCGATCCTGCTCGATGGGATCGGCCAGGACCACGCGGTCCTCGGGGACCTGATCGTCAAGGACGCGGTGACCTTCCAGGTCGTCGAGGGTTGTAGCGGGCTCAAATCGACGTTGAGTCTCGGCCTGGCCGCGATCCTCTATTGCGATCTGACGGTCCGTCGAGGAACGCAGAAGGCGCTCCTCCTCGCGTTGGTGCCGGGGCTCGGGCTGCTGCTGAACGCCGTCCGGGTGACCCTTCTCGTGCTCGGCGAGATTCCCGCGGAGTCCGTCGAGCATGCCGCCATCGGCATTTCGATGATCGTGGGGGGCGTTGCGGTGCTCGCGGTCCTCGAGGTCGTCCTGACGAAGACGGTCTTCCGATCGAGCGCACCGCTTCCGGGCGGGGGCGTTGCACCGACTGAAGCGTTCGCAATGGCGCCGGCTCGGTCGCGTCGGATCCGGATCGTGGCCGCCGTCGTGATCGTCGCCGCCTGCGGAGTCGAGGCCGCACCGCGCGGGAGCTGGCCCGCCCCCCGACCGGCGATCTCGATCGAGTCGCTCCCTGAATCGATCGATGGCTGGCGCGCGAGAGCCCTGCGCGCCGACCGGGCCTTCCTGGGAAGCGTCTGGTTCCAGCACCGGATCTACCGTGTCTACGAACGCGAGGGCGAGTCGGTGCGGGTCTTCATCGGCCACGAAGACCTCACGCGTCCTGGTCGGAGCGGATATTCGCCGAAGACGGCGATCCCGGGCTCGGGCTGGCTGTCGATCCGTCGAGCGGGCGGCGACGAGACCCCGACCGGCAACGCGGGGGCGAGGGAAGGCGCAGGCGGGACACGCGATCGCCTCGTCGTCGAATATCCGCAACGGCGAACGTTGGTGATGCATTGGCGGATCGGATACGCCCCATGGGGCCTCGATCTCGTCGAACGCTGGTTTGGATGGCATCGACTCGTTCACTCGGGCGAGCGGATCTCGCCCCTCGTCGTCCGGATCGAATCCGACGTCCGGGGACCGGAAGGGGAGGCCCATACCTGGATGATTCTGCGTCAATTTGCGGATCGACTGGACGAGTGGTCGATTGCCGCTGGGGCAGCGTGGAAAAACGCGCAATACTTGCCAGCGCACTAGGTCCGGGGAGGACCGGTGATCGAGCTTGGATGAATTCCTTCGGATTCAATCGAGCTGTCGTCTCGGGGGGTCGAGTCGAACCGATGACGTCGAGTGAGCCAATCGTCCGCCGATCAATCTGGAGATCTTCAATGCCTTTGAATCGCGCTCAGGTATTCGTTTCGGCCTTCGTGGTCACGACGTTGGCATTCGCCGCGGGTCTCGCCAATGCCGGCGGCGTCGCCGGACCGACGGAGACCGACACGATCGGTGTCTTCAACGCAACGACGCGTACTTTCTTCCTGCGAAATTCCAACGATCCGGGGATCGCGGACATCGTGGTCAGCTTCGGTCCGGCTGGATCGGTGCCGGCGGTCGGCGACTTCGATGGGAATGGAACGACGACGATCGGTGTCTACTCCGCGTCGCTCGGCGAGTTCTTCCTGAAGAACACGAATACGCCCGGCGCAGCCAATATCCGGTTCCGCTTCGGACCGACGAGCTCGACGCTGCCGTCGCTGATCGGGAACTGGGACGGCGTCTCCGGGGATACGATCGGTCTCTACAGCCCCGTCAATGGTCGCTTCCTGCTGCGGAACTCGAATACGGCGGGCCTGCCCGACGTCGAGACCCCGTTCGGTCCGAAGAACGCGAGCCCGGCGCTGATCCCGCTGGTCGGCAACTGGTCCGGGGGCGACTCGATCGATGGCATCGGCCTCTACAATCCGGCGACCGGGCAGTTCGTGCTGAAGGACGATCCGACGACCGGCGGTGTCGCCGACTTCGTGTTCACGTTCGGTGC